>NZ_VDFS01000023.1:90603-133063 GCF_006151955.1 Georgenia sp. 311
CGGTGGGCGATCGCCACCGAGGTCCGCCCGGCCTGGAGGCGGGCCAGCGCGGCGCTGATGCGTCCCTCGGTGGCCGGGTCGACGGCGGAGGTCGCCTCGTCGAGGACGAGCAGGTCGGCGTCGGCGAGGTAGGCGCGGGCGATGGCGACGAGCTGGCGCTCCCCCGCCGAGAGCGACTCCCCGCGCTGCCCGACGTGGGTGTCCGGGCCGTCGGGCAGGGTGGCGAGCCAGTCGGTGAGGCCGAGCTCGGCGACCGCGGCCTCCACCTCTGCGCGGTCGTGCGTCAACCGGCCGTAGGCGATGTTCTCGGCGATCGTGCCGTCGAAGAGGAAGCCCTCCTGCGGGACGAGGACGACGCGGCTGCGCAGGGTGGCGAGCGGGAGCTCGCGCAGGTCGGTGCCGTCGAGCAGGACGCGTCCGGCGGTCGGGTCCATGAGCCGGGCGAGCAGCTTGCCGAGCGTCGTCTTGCCCGAGCCGGTCTCCCCCACCATCGCCACCGACGTGCCCGCCGGGATGTGCAGGTCGATGCCGTGGAGCACCTCGGGCCCGCCCGGGTAGGCGAAGCGGACGCCGTCGTACTCGACCGCGGCGGCGCGGTGGCCGGCGGCGCGCGGCGCGGCGGCGCGGCCCTGGGCGGGGTCGGTGACCTCGAGCGGGGTGTCGAGCACGGCGATGACGCGGCGCCAGCCGGCGACGGCGTTCTGCAGCTCGTTGAGCATCTCGGTCGCGTTCTGCACCGGGCCGGTGAACATCTGGACGAGGAAGAGGAAGGCGAGCAGGCGGCCGAGGGACAGGTGGCCGTCGAGGGCGAGGAGGGTGCCGACGACGACGGTGGCCGCCAGCGCCAGCCCGGAGAAGGCCATGCCCGTGGAGAAGGCGACGGCGGTGAACGTCTGGGCCTTGATGGCGTCGGCGCGGTGGTCCTGGACGGCGTCGTCGATGCGGCGCTGGGTGCGTCCCGAGGCCCCGTAGGCGCGGATCGTCTCGGCGCCGACGATGGACTCGGAGATCGCGCCGAGCATGACGCCGACCTTGACGCGCACGGCCCCGTAGGCGCGGGAGATGACCTTCTGGGCGCGCGGTGCCAGGACGAACATCGGGGCGAAGCACAGCCACACGACGAGCGCGAGCACCGGCGAGTACACGACCATGGCCACGGTCGCGACGAGCAGCTGGCCGACGTTGAGGACGAGCTGCAGGCCGCCGAACTGGACGAAGCGCGAGACGGTGTCGACGTCGCTCGTGACGCGGGAGACGAGCGAGCCACGCCGCTCGGCGTTCTGGGTGAGCACGGACAGGTCGTGGACGTGGCGGAAGGTCCGCACGCGCAGCTGGGCCAGGCCGCGCTCGCTGGCGCGGAACAGGCGGATGTTCACCGCCGACGTCGCCACCCCGGCGAGGAGGACACCGGCGAGGGCGAGGAGCACGGTGCGCACGACCAGCGGCACGTCCGGGCCGCCGTCGGCCATGATCGCGTTGTCGGTGACCTGCTGGATGACGATGGGGACGACGACCCGCCCGGCGGTGGCGACGACGGCGAGGGCGAGGGTCCAGCCGATGCCCTGGACCATCGCCGGGGACAGCTGCAGACCGCGGCGGACGGTGGCGAGGACGCCGAGGTCGGAGGACGCGGAGATCGTCGAGCTCATCGGGACTCCTCCTGCTCGGCGCTGCGGCGGGCGTAGCTCGAGGCGAGCTCGGCGTAGCCGGGGTCGCGCGCCATGAGCTCGGCGTGGGTGCCGACGTCGACCACCCGTCCCCTTTCGAGGTGGACCACCTCGTCGGCGAGGGCGATCGTCGCCGTCCGGTAGGCGACGAGCAGGACGCTGGCGCCCGACCCGCCGAGCCCGGCGAGGATCTCCTGCTCGACGACGGGGTCGACGGCGCTCGTCGCGTCGTCGAGCACGAGGAGCCGGGGTCGGCGGACGAGGGCGCGGGCGATGGCGATGCGCTGGCGCTGCCCGCCGGACAGGGTGGCTCCGCGCTCCCCGACGAGGGTGTCGAGGCCGAGGGGCAGCGCGCGGACGAAGTCCTCGGCGCGGGCGGTGCGCAGCGCGGCCCACACGTCCTCGTCGGACACGGCATCTGCGTCGTCGAGCACGACGTTGCCGCGGATCGTGTCGTCGAAGACGAAGGTCGACTGGCTGACGAGGGCGACCTGGTGGGTGCGCTCGGCGTGGCTGAGCTCGCGGACGTCGACGCCGTCGAGCAGCACGCGTCCGCGGGTGGGGTCGACGAGCCGGGCGACCACGGAGGTGAGCGTCGACTTGCCGGAGCCGGTCGGGCCGACGACGGCGACGGTGCGCCCGGCCGGCACGTGCAGCGTGACGTCGCGCAGCAGGGCCACCGTGTCGCCCGTGGCGCTCACCGCCTGCTCACCGAGCTCGCCCGGGACGAGGCGGGCGGGGACCTCGAGGGTGACGTGCTCGACGTCCAGGCGCAGGCCGCCGCGGCCGGGGAGGGTCGCCTCCCCCTCGGGCATCGAGCCCTGGGCGTCGACGACGTAGGCGAGGCGGTCGTGCCCGACGGTCGAGCGGGGAAGCTCGGCGAGGACGAAGCCGATCGCCCGGACGGGGAAGGTCATGAGGGTGAGGAGGTAGGCGACCGTGACGAGGTCGCCCGTCTCGGCGGCGCCCCGGGAGATCTGCGAGGCACCGACGGCGACGACGGCGAGGGTGGCGACCGAGGGCAGGAGCTCGATGATCGGGTCGAAGACCGAGCGGACCTTGCCCATCTCGATGTTCGCGTCCTGCAACCGCTCGGTGACCTCGGCGAACCGGCGCTCCTCGACGGCCTCCGAGCCGAGCGACTTCACGAGCAGGGACGCCTCGAAGGACTCGTGGGCGACGTCGGAGACCTCGGCCCGCAGCCGCTGGGAGGTGGCCACGCGCGGCGACATCCGGCGCCGGAAGACGGTGTTGACGACGACGACGACCGGCAGCACGCTCACCCCGATCGCGCCCATGAGCGGGTCCGCGAGGAGCATCGCGGCGCCGGCGACGAGGAGCATGACGGCGACGCCGATCGCGAACGGCAGCGGCATGAACACCCCGGAGGCGGCCTCGGCGTCGGCGTTCGCGTTGGACAGCAGGCGTCCCGCCGGGTGGCGGCGGTGCCAGGCCATCGGCAGGCGCAGGTACTGGCGGGTGACCCGCAGCCGGTGCGCCGCCTGGATCTCGAAGACGGCGGCCCCGGCCCACACGCGCCGGCCGGCGACGGCCGCCGCGGTGAGCAGCCCGACGACCAGCAGGGCGCCCCCGGCGAGCCAGACGTGGGAGGTGGGGACGTCCCGGCCGCTGAGGGCGGGGACGACGACGCGGTCGGTCACCTGGCCGAGGAGGAGCCCGGAGCCGACGGTGCCGAGCCCGTACAGGACCGAGCTGATGATCGCGAGCGTCGAGGTGCGCGGCGAGTCGCGCATGCCGCGTCCCATGAGGGTGAGGGAGCGCCGCAGCGTCCCGCCGGGCAGCCGGTAGGGCCGCGGTCCGGGGCCCGGCTCGAAGCGCCGTGCCCGGGTGGTCGTCTCCGGCACGGCGGTCTGCTCCTCTGGTCGCCGTCGGGCCCGGTGGCCCGACCGCCGACCATCCTCGCACGGCACGCCGCCGCGCGCGGGCCGGCCCGGTGGACGGGGCCGACCCGCACGCGGCGGGGTGCTGGCGGGCGTGGCCCGCCCGTCTCAGCTCGCGGGCGGCTGAGACGCGCCCGGCGAGCCCGGAGTCGCCGGCGGCGCGCCCGACGGCGTACTCGGGAGCGGGTTGACCAGGACGTTGTCCGCCGTCTGTCGCTCCTCGGGCGTCCGCTGGTCCCAGCTGGGCTTGCGCACGGCGTAGAAGATGAGCGGCGGGATGCCGAGCACGATGACCACGGCGAAGACGACCAGCGGGTAGGTGATGTTGCTCAGTCCACTGAACCCCTCGGGGCGGATGAACGCGAGCACGAACGCGGCCACGCACGCGACGAGCCCGACGCCGGCGACGAGCTTCATCGCCGGGGTGCGGTAGGTGCGCACCACCTCCGGGTGGCTGCGGCGCAGGCGCAACGCCGCGGCGAACATGAGGATGTACATGATGAGGTAGAGCGCCGCGGCCATGTCGACGAGCGCCACGAACGCGGTGTTCCCGTTCGGGATGATGACGAAGAGCAGCGCGAGAACGGTGACGACGCCGCCCTGGGCCATGAGGATGCCGACCTGGACGCCTGCCTTGTTCCGGCGCTGCAGAACGGGCGGGAGCAGGCCGGTTCGTGCGGCCGCGAGGACGCCGCGCGACGGGCCCGCGATCCAGGTGACGACGGAGGCGAAGGCGCCGAGTGCGATGAGCAGCGAGATCACCGGGGTGCCCCACGGCAGGTCCCACTTGTCGAAGTAGGCCTCGAACGCGAGGTTGATCCCGTTCGTCACACCGAGCTCGCTCTTCGGGACGGCGACCGAGATCGCGATCGTCGGCAGGATGAAGACGGCGAGGATGAGCCCGGTCGCGATGGCGATCGACTTCGGGAACCCGCGCCCGGGGTCCTTGAGGTCGTTCGCGTGGACGGCGTTGACCTCCATCCCCGCGAAGGCGAGGACGTTGGACACGATGAGCACGATCGAGGCGAGCCCGGTCCACGGCGGGATGACCGCCGAGGCCTCGAGCGTGGTCTCGGACCGTTCGCCGGTCGCGAGCCAGATCGCGCCGAACACGATGAGCAGCGCGGCGGGGAACAGGGTGCCGAGGATGCCGCTCCACGAGCCGACCTTGGCGAACAGGTTCCCGCCGGCGAGGGTGATGAGGGTCGAGCCCCAGTACAGGACGAGGATCACCGCAGCCGTGTACAGCCCGTTGCTGGCGATTCCCTGGTCGCCGATGACGAACGACAGGCTGGCGGCGATGAACGCGAGCTGGGTGGGGTACCAGACGACGTTCTGGACCCACTGGAGCCAGATCGCGACGAACCCCATCCGCTGGCCGAAGGCCTCACGCACCCACGTGTAGACCCCGCCCTTCCACCCCGTGGCCAGCTCCGCCGCGACGAGGGCGGTCGGCACGAGGAAGACGATGGCGGGGATGATGAACAGCGTGACCGAGCCGAGGCCGTACGTCGCGATGGCCGGCAGGGAGCGCAGCGAGGCCACGACGACGACGGTGAGCATCGCCAGCTGGGTCACGGACATGAACACCGTGGCCCCGGTGGCCGGCGCGCCGATCGCCGGACCGGCGTGCCCCGGCGGCTTGCGGTTGTCGGGAGTGCCGAACGGGTGGGCGGGAACGTGCTCCGGTGACGGCGCCGGCGTGCCGTCGGCGCGAACGACGGGCTGTGCTGCCCGGTGACCGGAAGACCGTGACTTGTTCATGGTCGTTCGCTCTCAGTGGTGGAACCCGGGGTGGTGGGCCTCGGCCGGCATCGGGCCGGTCAGGGCGTCGAGGTAGGCGACCTCCTCACGCAGGTCCGCGAGGAACGCCGAGGCGAGGTCGTGACTGAGGCCGTTGCGGACCACGACCCGCTGGACGGTGACGTCGGGGAGGTCGGCCGGCATCGGGTAGGCGGGCACGAGCCAGCCCTTCATGCGCAGCCGGTCCGAGAGGTGGTAGAGGTTCCAGTTCTTGGTGTGGTCAGGCTTGAGCCGCCAGGCGAAGACGGGGATGTCCGACCCGTCGTTCCACAGCTCGAACGCCGGCATCTTCGCGATCTCCCCGGACAGGTACAGCGCCACGTCCCGGGAGGCCCCCTGGACCCGGGTGTAGCCCTCGATCCCGAGCCGGAGGAACATGTAGTACTGCAGGAGCACCTGGGCCCCGGGCCGGGAGAAGTTCAGCGCGAACGTCGGCATCTCCCCGCCGAGGTAGCTGACCTTGAACACGAGGTCGTCGGGCAGGGCGTCGGCCGAGCGCCACACCACCCAGCCCACGCCCGGGTAGACGAGGCCGTACTTGTGCCCGGAGGTGCTGATCGACGCGACCCGGTCGACCGCGAAGTCCCAGCGCAGGTCGGGCTGGAGGAACGGCGCGATCATCGCCCCGGACGCGCCGTCGACGTGGATCGGCACGTCGAGGCCGGTGGTCTCCTGGATGCGGTCGAGCGCCTGGGCGATCTTCTCGACGGGCTCGTACATCCCGGTGTAGGTGACGCCGAGGATCGCGACGACGCCGATGGTGTTCTCGTCGACGTACTTCTCGAGCTCGTAGCCGTCGAGGACCTTGTGGTCCCAGGAGATGGGGACGTACCGCGGCTCGACGTCGAAGTAGTTGCAGAACTTCTCCCAGCAGACCTGAACGGCGCTGGACATCACGAGGTTGGGACGCTCGGTGGACTTGCCGGCGGCCCGGCGCGCGTGCTGCCAGCGACGCTTGAGGGCGAGCCCGCCGAGCATGCAGGCCTCGGAGGAGCCGATCGTCGAGGTCCCGATGGTGTGCTCGGGGTCCGGCGCGTGCCAGAGGTCGGCGAGCATCGTCCAGCACCGGGTCTCGACGGCCGCGGTCTGCGGGTACTCGTCCTTGTCGATCATGTTCTTGTCGGCGGCCTCGAGGTAGAGGCGCTGGGCGTGCTCGTCCATCCAGGTGCCGACGAACGTCGCGAGGTTGAGCCTGGCGTTGCCGTCGAGCATGGCCTCGTCGTGGACGATCTGGTAGGCGGTCTCCGGGAGGGACTCCCCGGCGGGGAGCCGGAACTTCGGTAGCTCCGTCGCCTCACCGGGCCGTGCGAACAGTGGGTTGAGCCCGACCGAGTCGGGCTCGTTCTCGTGGCGCTCGACACGCCGCGACGTTGTGACCATCGTGTCTACCCCCAATATGCGTCAGGTGGTGGCACCCTGCCGCTGCGCAGCAGGGCGGTATGACCGCCGGCCGCGCGCGCTCTCGCGCGTGGGTCGACCACGGCCGCACGAGGCGACCGCAGTGTGTTGTGACGAGGTCAGACGACGACGAGCTCGGTGCCGTCCGCGGCGTGGTCGCCGAGGGCGACGGAGTGGATCGCCGGGTCCTCGTAGGTGTTCCAGTAGTACGTGTTCGTGCGCCCGGAGAACAGGCCGGTGTAGATCGTCCGCTCGAAGTCGCCGTCACCCATCGCCGCGGCGCCGTCGACCATCGCCACCTGCTGCAGGGTGTGGAAGGCGCGGCTGACGTTCTCCTCCTCGCTCCCCTTCTGCGGGTAGTGGGAGTTGACGTACGCCGCGCGGACGAACCGCGACGGTGAGTAGTAGTCGCCGGGGATGCCGCGCATGTGCGCCCCGGAGCCGAACGGCTTGAGCCGCGCCCGCCCCACCGGCGTCACCTCGGGGAACTCAGGGGAGAGGTTGAGGTAGTTGCGCAGGTTCTCGTGGTGCCAGCCGAAGCCCGGCTGGTTGGCGAGGACGTCGACGTCGTCGTCGAAGACGTGCATACCGTCGGCGGTGTACTCCACGACGATGGCGCGCGTCGCGTCACCGATGATCCAGTGCAGGAGGGAGCTGGGGTACTTCTCGTTGATCGGCCGGTCGACGATGGTGACGTTCGCGAGGGCGGCCCCGACCTCGTCGACGCTGGCGAACTGCGAGGCGACCCAGAGCGGGAACTCGTAGGCGGCCACGTTCGTCGTCCCCTCGACCGGCGCCTGGGCGTACTCGGCGTAACCGGGGAAGTTGAGCCCGGCGACCGCGAGACCGACGTCGTTGCCGCAGTCGAAGTACAGCGGCGTGTCCTCCTCGACGATGCCCATGCCGATGACGGCGTGCCGGATGCTGGGCACCGCGGCGAAGGGTGAGCGTGTCGCGTAGCCGGTGGGGGTGATCACCACCCGCTCCCCGTACCCGAAGGTCCAGTCGAGGTTGCGCGCGAGGTAGACGTTGTCGTTGCCGTCCGTGAATCTGATGCCGGTGCACATTCCGGACCCCCCAGTGGTCGGTCTCCGGTCGGCGCACGCCCCGCGCGTCGACGGGATCAGTGTTTGAGCTCCCGGTCGGCCGCGCGCCCCGCGCGTCTACGGGAGCGGTTCAATGATAATCCTCATCACAGGAGTGGAACTGTAATCTCCGTCACACTTCTCGGCACCTGGAGGCTAGACGGTGGACGTGTCGATGATGACGTCCGCGGCGGCGCGCGCGTCACGCTCGGCGAGCAGCGCGCCCTCCTGCGCCGCCCACGTCGACCACTGGTCCAGCCAGGTGCCGTCGTCGCGTGCCATGGCTCGGTGGTGGCGCTCGGGCTCGGGCGCCTCGAGCCACACGAGGGCGTCCAGGTAGGGCGCACACGGTGCGGACCCGGCCCCGCACCCCTCGAGGACGACGACGGCGGTCGGCTCCACCCGCACCGTGCCGTCGAGCTCGCCGCGCACCCAGTCGTAGCGGCGGTAGCTGCCGGCGCGCCCGGCCCGCAGCGGGGCCAGGACGCCGGTCGCCACGGCCTCGACGCCCTCCCGCAGCCCGCGCCACCCGCGGTAGGCGTCCTCCAGGGCGAGGACCTGCGCGCCGGGCACGGCCGCGGCCACCTGCCCGGCGAGCCGGGTCTTGCCCGCCCCGGACCGCCCGTCGATCCCCAGCACGACGGGCTCGCCCGACCCGGCGGCCTCGGCGAGGAGTGCGAGGACGCGCTCGAGCGGGGTCACGCCGCGAACGGTACCCGCCGGGGCCCGTGCGCGCCGGATATTCTCTGCGGAGCCGAGAGTCTGGAGGAACGATGAGTGTGGCCGTGCGCGTGATCCCGTGCCTGGACGTCGACGCGGGACGCGTCGTCAAGGGCGTGCGGTTCGAGAACCTGCGCGACGCGGGCGACCCGGTCGAGCTGGCCCGGCGCTACGACGCCGAGGGCGCCGACGAGATCACCTTCCTCGACGTCTCGGCCTCCACCGAGGGCCGTGCGACCACGCTCGACGTCGTCTCGCGTACCGCCGAGGAGATCTTCGTGCCGCTCACCGTCGGGGGCGGCGTGCGCGCGGTCGAGGACGTCGACCGGCTGCTGCGGGCCGGGGCGGACAAGGTGGGGGTCAACACCGCCGCCGTCGCGCGCCCCGAGCTGCTCACCGAGGTCGCCGAGCGCTTCGGTCGCCAGGTCATCGTCCTGTCGGTGGACGCGCGGCGCTGCCGCGACGGCGCCGAGACGCCCTCCGGCTACGAGGTCACCACTCACGGCGGGCGCCGCGGCACCGGGATCGACGCCGTCGCGTGGGCGGTCGAGGCCGCCGAGCGCGGCGCCGGGGAGATCCTCCTCAACTCCATCGACGCGGACGGCACCGAGGACGGGTTCGACCTCGAGATGCTCACCGCGGTCCGTGAGCGGGTGTCCGTGCCGCTCATCGCCTCCGGCGGGGCCGGGACGGCCGCCCACTTCACCCAGGCCGCCCAGGCCGGGGCCGACGCGGTGCTCGCGGCGTCGGTGTTCCACTTCGGCACCCTCACGGTGGGCGAGGTCAAGGCGGACATGCGGGCAGCGGGCGTGCCGGTGCGCTGAGCCGCCGCTGCCCCTAGCGTGAGGTCCCCAGCACCGATCGGACGGAGCACGCACGTGTCACGAGCCAAGTGGAGCGAGCCGGAGCGCCGGGCCCTGGCCGCCACCTTCCGGGAGGTGGGCCCCGGCGCCCCGACGCTGTGCGCGGGGTGGCGCAGCGAGGACCTCCTCGCGCACCTCGTGCTGCGCGAGACCCGGCCGTGGGTCATCGCCCTGGACATGGCGGGCCGGCCCGAGCCGGGCCACGAGAAGCGCCAGTCCCAGGTCGCGCGCGCGGCGCGCACGCCGGGTGGCTACGCCGCCCTCGTCGACGACCTCCTCGGCACCGACGGGCTGCGCCCCACCCGGCGGATGGGCGACGCCGTCAACCTCGTCGAGTTCGTCGTCCACCACGAGGACCTGCGACGCGCCGGGGACTCCCCGCGCCCGCCCCGCCGGCTGCCGCCGGGGATGCGTGACGCCCTGTGGCGCCAGCTCGCGACCATGGGCCGGCTGGCGGCGCGCCGTTCCCCGGTCGGTGTACGGCTCGCGAGCACCGACGGTGGCCGCGCCGTCGTGCGGCGGGGCGAGGACCCGGTGACGCTGGTCGGCGGGCCGGTCGAGCTCGCCCTGTACCTCATGGGACGCGCCGAGCGGGCGGAGGTCGAGGTCCAGGGCTCCCCCGGCGCCGTCGCCTCCTTCACCGCGGCGATGGGCTGACCCGCCGCGCCGATGAGTTCGGGAACCGGACCGGGTCTGCCGGTGCATGAGCCTGACGACGAGGGTGCTGAGCGTGTCCGTGCCGGTGGCCGACCAGGACGCCGCGCTCCGGTTCTACACCGAGGTGCTCGGCTGTGAGCTCGAGGCCGACGTCGAGGTCTGGCCGGGCGCCCGGCTCGTCCAGGTGCGCCCGCCGGGCTCGGCGGTCGCGCTCGTCCTGCTCCCGCCGGACAGCGAGATCCCGGTGGCGGTCCGGCTGGGCACCCCGGACGCCGCGGCCGCGCACGCCGCGATCCGCGCGGCCGGGGTGCGGCTCGACAACGAGGAGCTCGTCCGGATGGACGGGATGACGCCGATGTTCTCCTTCGCCGACCCGGACGGCAACGGGCTGGTCTACATCGAGGAGGACGGCGGCTGACCTAGCCGGCCGGCGTCGTCTGCTGGGGGCTCTGGCCCTCCTCCGGCGTGGCCGCCTCCTCGACGGGGGTGGCGGCGAGGATGTCGACGACGAAGACGAGGGTCTGGCTGCCGTTGCCGAGCGCCGGGGGCACGACGACGAGGACGCGCGAGCCCACCGTCTGGTCCACGAGGCCGTCACGCAGGCCGGCGAACGTGTCGTCGACGAGGACGGTGCGCGGGACCTTCCCGTCGGCCCAGGTGGAGTCGTAGATCTCGCCACCCGGCCAGGTCACCGCCTGGTACTGGATGGTCACCGCCTCGCCCGGGGCCACCTGACGCCCGGTGCCGCGGATGAGCGTCTCGACCTCGAGGGTCGAGGGCGGGTCGCCGTCGGGCAGCGTGATGGTGACGCCGTCGTCGCTCTCGGTGACGGTCGGCAGGTCCTCGCGCTGGGCGAGCTCCTCGCCCTGGGCCACGGTCGGCAGGACGTCGACGACGAGCACGAGCATCCGCTCGATGCCGTCCTCCCCGGCCACCGGCTGGGTGACGAGCAGCCGGCTGCCCTCCCGGGCGCCGAGGAGCAGCGGGTAGACGTCCTCGCCGACCTCCTCGGGGGTGAGCAGGAGCGTGCGGGCCTCACCGGCGCCGCGGTCGGGCACCGCCTCGCCGGTCTCGCCGTCGTAGGCGGACAGCGCGAGGAGGGCCGGGCCGCCGGCCTCGAGCTCGCGCCCCTCCCCCTCGATGAGCACCTCGCTCTCCTCCTCGGTGAGCTCGAGGGGTGCCTCGAAGCTCACCACGGGGGTCCGGCCGAAGGCGCCGGAGACGGAGATGGCCGACGGCTCCTCGGTGGGCGTCTCCTCGGGCGAGGAGCAGCCGGCGAGGGCGAGCACGGCGAGGAGCGCGGTGGCGAGGGCACGGCGGGGGCGGGACACGTCAGGCTCCGATCGCGGCGATGAGCGCGTCGACCCGCGCGTCGGTGCTCGCGAACGGGTCCTTGCACAGCACGGTGTGCTGCGAGGCGTCGTTGAGCTTGAGGTGGACCCAGTCCACGGTGTGGTCCCGGCGGTGCTCCTGCGCGGCGGCGACGAAGTCGCCCCGGAGCTTGGCGCGGGTGGTCTGCGGCGGGGTGGTGCGGGCGGCCTCGATCTCCTCGTGGGAGGCCACTCGCGCCATGAGGCCGCGCTCGCGCAGCTTCTCGGCGAGCCCGTCGACCGGCGAGATGTCGTGGTAGGCGAGGATCAGGCGGCTCACGCGCACGTCGGCGAGCCCGGCGCCGCTGCCGGCGCGGTAGCGCTCGATGAGGCGCTGCTTGATCGCCCAGTCGAGCTCGGTGTCGATGAGGGAGTGGTCCCCGGTGCGCAGGGCGCGCAGGCCGCGCTCCCACAGCTCGAGCACCTCGAGCTCGACGGGGCGCAGTGTCATCCCGGCGGTGTGGGCCAGCACCCGCTCGAGGTACTCCTCCTGCAGCTCCAGCGCGCTGCGCCGGCGCCCGTTGACGAGCTCGACGGGGGTGGTCGCGGTGAGGTCGCGGGAGATGTCGCGGATGGCGCGCATCGGGTCGGCGAGGAGGAGGTCGTCGAGCCGGCCGCCGGCCTCGACGAGGTCGAGGAGCAGCGCGGTCATGCCGGTCTTGAGGAGCGTCGTCGTCTCTGCGACGGAGGAGTCCCCGGAGATGACGTGGAGCCGGCGGTAGAGGTCGGGGTCCCCGTGCGGCTCGTCGCGGGAGTTGATGATGGGGCGCGAGCGGGTGGTGGCCGAGCTCATCGCGTCCCACAGGTGCTCCGAGCGCTGGGAGAAGCAGTAGGTGGCCCCGCCGGGGGTCTCGCGCACGGCGCCGGCGCCGGTGAGGATCTGGCGCGTGATGAAGAAGGGGACGAGCTGCTCGACCGTGCGCTGGAAGTCACGGCGGCGGCGCAGCAGGTAGTTCTCGTGGCAGCCGAAGGCGTTGCCGGCGGAGTCGACGTTGTTCTTCAGCAGGTGGATCCGCCCGCCGATGCCCTCCTCGGCCAGTCGCGCGGTGGCCTCCTCGGCGAGGTCGACGAGGATCGCCTCCCCCGCCCTGTCCTGGACGACGACGTCGCGCACGTCGTCGCACTCGGCGGTCGCGTACTCCGGGTGGGAGCCGACGTCGAGGTAGAGCCGACCCCCGTTGCGGAGGAAGACGTTGGAGGACCGGCCCCACTCGACCACCTTGCGGAAGAGGTAGCGCGCGGCCTCGTCGGCGCCCAGCGGCGGCCCCGTCTCGGGCTGCCGGGCACCGACGACGGTGATGCCGTACTCGGTCTCCAGCCCGACGATGCGGGGAGCGAGGCTCACTGCCCGCCCTTCTGCACGAACCCCTTGACGAAGGACTCGGCGTTGGTCTCGAGCACGGAGTCGATCTCCCCGAGGAGGTCGTCGAGCTCGGCGGACTGGGCCTGCGCGCTCGCGGCTACGGGCAACGGCGGCGGCGTGGGCTCCTCCGGCTCCCGCTCGCTCCGGCGCTGCTGCTCCTGACGGGCCATGGTGACCGCCTCCCTCTCGACTACCCGTCGATCCTAGTTCGCCGCGGCGGTGTGCGGGCCGGTCGCCCGGTGCGTGGCACCTGCTACTCCGGACGCTCCGGACGCTCCGGGCGCCGGTCCGCGGCTCGCCGCAGCGCGAGCCGGGCCCGGCGAGTGACGTGGGCGGGGCCGCCGGCGAGCGAGCGGAGGCGGCCGGCCGACTGTGGGACCAGCACGTCGCGGGTGAGGACGGCGTCCGGGTTCGTCAGGCGTCTCCTGCGCGACTGGTGCTGCGCCCGGATCCGCACGCGGTCCTCCAGCCTCATCGGGTCGAGCACGTGGTCGACCGCGGAGAGGATCGAGCCACGGAGCAGCCAGAGGCCGGTCTCCTCCCGCGGGTCGACGAGGAGCAGCTCGGTGAGGACGGCCCGGGCCTCACCCGCGACGTCCAGCGTCTCGGCCAGGTGCCGCTCGACCTCTGCCTCCGAGCGCTCCGCCTCGGCCTCGACGAGCGCGCCGAAGGCGTCGAGGCAGTCCGCGACGTGACCGAGCAGGACGGCGAACGCGGGGCGGACGTCGTCGCCGTAGCCGTCGTCGGGCGTCTCGTGCTCGGGAGCCTCGGCGAACATGGTGGCGAAGAGGGCACGGATCGCGAGCAAGGAGCGGTCGAGGGAGTCCAGGCCGGCCCGCAGGACCGGTTCCACCTCAGGGGCACCGATCGCGCGGGGGTTGAGCCGCCGCAGGTCCGCGACCGTGCTGATCGCCGCTTCCGTGCGCTCCATGTCCCGAGCGATGGTGCGGGCCTCGTCCAGCCAGGCACCCACCGCGCCCTTGGTGACCGGCCCCCGGGACATCGACGAGGCGGCGGCCCGCAGGGACGCCGCCTGGCTGCCCGCGACGTTGCGCACGTCGGTCACCGCGGCCCGGACGGGGACGGGTGGTGGCAGGAGCACGTTGAACGCCATCCCCACGCCCGCACCGATGAGGGTGGTGAGCACGCGGGTCTCCGCGGCGATGTCCTGTCCCCCGGTCCCCAGGATGAGCATCGCGCTGATCGCCGTCTCCAGTCGCTGGTCGCCCAGGCGCAGGACCGCCGCCAGCAGCAGCGCCAGGGCGACCGCCGCGCCCAGGCTCCACCAGGTCAGGCCCACCCACGAGGACAGCGTGACCGCGACCAGCACGCCGGTCAGGACGGCCCCCACGCGGACCACGCCCATCCGCAGGCTCGCCGCTGCCGACGCCTGGACCACCAGGAGCGCGGTGAGCGCACCCGTGAGGTCGACATCTCCATCGACCAGCCACACCGTCAGCAGGTAGGCGACGACCGAGGCGATCGTCAGCCTGGCCACCCACACGAGGAGCGGTCCGACCGGCCGGGGCAGCAACCAGGACGGCGCCGGCAGCCGGCGACCGTGACGCAGCCGGCTCAGCGCCAGGCGCTTGCGGGCGGAATCGGACACGGCAGCTCCCACGGCGCAGGTCGGAGGGGCCAGCGTACAGAGCCGACCCAGGCCGAGCGCGGCGGTGTCGGGGTGGAAGACGGCCATGCGAACGGGTCCAGCCGCGGCTCCCCAGCGGGACGTCGGAGCGGGCGGACGACCGCCCGCGCAAGGTGCCGGACCGACGCCCGAGAACCTGGCAGAGTCACCGCATGCGTCTCCTCGTGATCTTCGGACCCCCGGCCGTGGGGAAGATGACCGTCGGCCGCGCGGTCGTCGAGCGGAGCACCTTCCGCATGCTCCACAACCACGCGATCATCGAGCCGCTGCTCGACGTGTTCGACTACGGCACGCCGCCGTTCACCCGCCTCCTCGGTGAGTCGCGGGTGCGCGTCGTCGAGGAGGCCGTCGGCGCCGGGATCGACCTGCTGCTCACGTTCGTCTGGGGCTTGGACCTGCAGTCCGACCTCGAGGAGATCAGCGAGTACGTCCGCCCCTACGTCGAGCGGGGCGCGGACGTGGCGTTCGTCGAGCTCGCGGCGGACCTCGACACGCGCCTGCGACGCAACCGGACGGAGCTGCGGCTCGCCGAGAAGAGGTCGAAGCGTGACCTCGAGTGGTCCGACGCGAACGTCCGGGAGATGGAGCGGCTCGTCATGAACACCGGCACCCGGACCGACCTGCCCGGAGTCCTCCTGCTGGCCCGGCACCCGCACCTACGGATCGAGACCGACGACCTCGACGCGCAGGAGACGGCGGACCGGATCCTCACCTGGCTGGACGGGCTCGCGGCCGGGGGCAGCGCCGGCGACTGAGCCCGCGCCGGGCACCGCGCTCAGCGGTGGCGGCGGCGCAGCTCCTCCAGGAGCGTGGCGACGTCGGGGCTGGCGTCCAGCGCCTCCCCCACGTGCGCGCGCGTGCCCCGTGCGGGCTCGGCCATCGGGAGGCGGACGAGGTGCTCGGTGCCCGGGACGTCGAGCACCACCGACTCCCAGCCGGCGGCTGCCACGCCCGCGCCGTACCGTCGCACGGTCTCACCGCGGAACCAGGCCCGGGTGTCGTGCGGCGGGGTGTGCACCGCCGCGTCCACGTCCTCCTGGGTGACGAGCCGCTCGACGGCGCCGGACGCGGCGAGGCGCTGGTAGATGCTGCGCTCGGGCCGCACGTCGGACCACTGGAGGTCGAGCGCCGCCAGGCGCGGGTGCTCCCACCCCAGGCCGTCGCGCCGCCGCATCCCCTCGAGAAGGCGGAGCTTGGCCACCCACTCGACGTCCGCGGCGCAGGACATCGGGTCCTGCCGGAGCCGGGTGAGCACCGAGTCCCAGCGCGCGAGCACGTCGCGGGTCTCCTCGTCCACGTCCGGGCCGAGCGCCTCACGGATCGTCTCGAGGTAGAGCCGCTGGATCTCCAGCGCGGTCATCTGCCGCCCGTCGGCCAACGTGAGCCGGTGGGTGAGGGTGGTGTCGTGGCTGACCAGGCGCGTCTCGGCGACGGCGTCGTCGAGGGCGACGGTGTCCAGGGCGAGCGGCACGGCGTCCTGCTCGAGCAGCCACAGCACCAGGGAGGTCGTGGCGAGCTTGAGGTAGGTGGCGGTCTCGAGGAGGTTGGCGTCCCCGACGATGACGTGGAGGCGGCGGTAGCGCTCGGCGTCGGCGTGCGGCTCGTCGCGGGTGTTGATGATCGGCCGGTTGAAGGTCGTCTCCAGGCCGACGTCGTTCTCCACGTAGTCCGCGCGCTGGGAGAGCTGGAAGCCGGGCACCTCCGAGCGCGGCCCGAGCCCCACCCGGCCCGAACCGGTGAAGACCTGGCGGGTGACGAGGAACGGGGTGAGGTAGCGGACGACGTCACCGAAGGGCACCGCGCGGTCCATGAGGTAGTTCTCGTGGGTGCCGTAGGACTGGCCCTTGCCGTCGACGTTGTTCTTGTAGAGGGCGACGTCGGGCATCGCCGGCTCGGCGGCCAGCGTCGCGGCGGCGCGGCGCATGACCTCCTCACCGGCCCGGTCCCACAGCACCGCGGCCCGCGGGCCGGTGACCTCGGGGCTGGAGTACTCCGGGTGGGCGTGGTCGACGTAGAGACGGGCGCCGTTGGTGAGGACGAGGGAGGTCATCGGCCCGGGCCGCTCCTCGGGCCCCGGCCGGCGCCGGTGGTAGGGCCCGAGCCGGGCGGCGAGGTCAGCCGGGGAGTCGGTGAGCTGGTCGGGGTGGGCCGCGGCGCGGTCGAGGCGGAAGCCGCGGGCGTCGGCCAGCGGGTCCTCCCCCTCGTAGTCCCAGCGGGCGGTGGCCACAGTCTGCGCGTAGGCGACGACGACCGCCGCCGACAGCGCCATCGGGTTGGCCATGGGGTGGCCCGGCTCGAGCACCCCGTACTCGGTCTCGATGCCCATCATCCGGCGCACGGTCATCGCGGCACCCCGCTCACAGGTAGTCGCGGGTCTCGACGACGCGGGTGGGCTCGGCGCCCTCCCCGGTCCCCCCGCCGCTGCCGAGCGTGCGCATGAAGACGATCCGCTCGCCCTTGCGGCCGGCGACGCGCGCCCAGTCGTCGGGGTTCGTCGTCGAGGGCAGGTCCTCGTTCTCCCGCATCTCGGCGGCGTAGCCGGCGAGCAGGTGGGAGGTGCGCAGCCCGCGCTCGCCGGTGGCGATGAGGTCCTTGATCGCGGCCTTCTTCGCGCGGTCGACGATGTTGGCCATCATCGCCCCGGAGGCGAAGTCCTTGAAGTACAGGACCTCCTTGTCCCCGCTCGCGTAGGTGACCTCGAGGAACCGGTTGTCGTGCGTCGTGGAGTACAGCCGCGCGACCACGGCCTCGGCCATGGCGGCGACGACGGCGCGCGGGTCGCCGTCGTGGCGCGCGAGCTCCTCGGGGTGGATCGGCAGGTCGGCGGTGAGGTACTTGGCGAGGATCTCCCGGGCGCCGGCGGCGTCGGGCCGCTCGATCTTGATCTTCACGTCGAGCCGGCCGGGACGCAGGATCGCCGGGTCGATCATGTCCTCGCGGTTCGAGGCGCCGATGATGACGACGTTCTCGAGCTTCTCCACACCGTCGATCTCGGCGAGCAGCTGGGGCACGACGGTCGTCTCGACGTCGCTGGACACGCCGGTGCCGCGGGTGCGGAACAGGGAGTCCATCTCGTCGAAGAAGACGACGACCGGCAGACCGAGCGCGGCCTTCTCCCGGGCGCGGGCGAAGATCACCCGGATCTGGCGCTCGGTCTCCCCGACGTACTTGTTGAGGAGCTCGGGGCCCTTGATGTTGAGGAAGTAGCTGCCCTTGCGCCGGCCGTCCTCACCGGTGCCGGCGAGGGACGTCGCCACCGCCTTGGCGATGAGCGTCTTTCCGCACCCGGGCGGTCCGTAGAGCAGGACGCCCTTGGGCGGCTTGAGGCCGTGCTCGCGGTAGAGCTCGGGGTGCCGGAAGGGCAGCTCGACGGCGTCGCGGATCTGCTCGATCTGCGGACCGAGGCCGCCGATGTCCCCGTAGTCGACGTCGGGCGTCTCCTCCAGGAGCAGGTCCTCCACCTCCGAGCGCTCGACGTGCTCGAGGGCGAACCCGCTGCGCAGGTCGGCGAGCAGCGTGTCCCCCACCCGGATGCCGGTGTCGCGCAGCGGGGCGGCGAGGCGCAGCACGCGCTCGTCGTCGGAGCGGGCGACGACGAGCACCCGCGCGTCGTCGACGACCTCCTTGACGGCGACGAGCTCCCCCGTCTCCTCGTAGCCGCCGGGCTGCACGGCGACGAGCGCCTCGTTGAGCCGGACCTGCTGGCCCGGGCGCAGCGCCCCGAGGGGCAGGGACGGCGCGGCGGCCACGCGGAGGTGACGGCCGCTGGAGAGCACCTCGACCTCGCGGGCGGGCACGTCGACGGCGAGCACGGTGGCGAAGCTCGCGGGCGGGCGGGACAGGGCGTCGATCTGCTCCTGCATGGTCTCCAGGCGCTCACGCGCCCCCTGGAGCGCCGTGGCGAGCCGCTCGTTCTTCGTCGCGAGACTGGCCGCCTGCTGCTCGAGCTCCTTGACCCGGTCGGTCCGGAACCCGTCCATCCCCGCCTCGGCCATCACGGCCCCTTCCCTGCTCGACTGCCCCCACGGTAGGTCACCCGGCGCGCCGGGCGCGCGCCCGGTCACTGGGTGGGAGAGTCCCCCTCGGGACGCGTCGCGGTGCCTTCCTCGCGCAGGCGCTCGGCGCGGTCCTGGTCGCGGCGCACCCGGCGGATCTTCTTGTCCGAGACGGTCCGCTCCCCCAGGTCCTCGGCCCACTCCTCCTCGACGGGGTAGGCGCCCTTGGCCGGGCGCCGCTTGCGCAGCGGCGGGGTGACGCCCGGTGCCATGCGTCGGGTCGTCACGAGGAAGCCGGTGTGCCCGACCATCCGGTGGTCGGGCCGCACCGCCAGGCCCTCGAGGTGCCAGCCGCGCAGGAGCGTCTCCCACGCCCGCGGCTCGGTGAACAGCTCGGAGTCCTTGGCGTCCTCGACGAAGCGGGACAGCTGGGTGGTCGTGGCGACGTAGGCGATGAGCACACCGCCCGGGGCCAGCGCGTCGGCGGCGACCTGGAGGTTCTCCCACGGCGCGAGCATGTCGAGGACGACGCGGTCGACCGAGCCCGGCTCGACCGCGGTGGGCAGCACCTCGGCGAGGTCGCCGACGACGACCTCCCACGCCGGGTGGTCGGTCCCGAACCAGGCGCGGGCGTTGGCCTGGGCGATCTCGGCGAAGTCGGCGCGCCGCTCGACCGACAGCAGGCGGCCGGTGGGGCCTACGGCCTGGAGCAGCGACATGCTCAGCGCGCCGGACCCGACGCCCGCCTCGACGACGCGCGCGCCCGGGAAGATGTCGGCCATCGCGACGATCTGGGCGGCGTCCTTGGGGTAGACGACGGCGGCACCCCGTGGCATCGACAGGACGTGGTCGGCGAGCAGCGGACGCAGGACGAGGTACTCCACCCCGCCCGTCGTGGCGACGACGATCCCTTCCGGACGGCCGATCACCTCGTCGTGGCGCAGGTAGCCGCGGTGGGTCTGGAACGTCGCGGCCGGGTCGAGGGTGATCGTGTGGAGGCGGCCCTTGGGGTCGGTGAGCTGGACGCGCTCCCCGACGGCGAGGGGGCCGCGCCGCCCCGCGGGGCCGAGCGGACGGTCGGCGGGGGCGTCGGGATGTGAAGTCACGATCGACGAGTCTACAAACCCGGCGTCCTCCGCCTGTCGCCGGCTCAGGCGTACTGGGCGTCGTACCGCTGCCGGGCGCGCTCGCGTGCCTTGGCTGCCTCGGTCTTCCGGTCCTTCGCGGGAGCGGTGGTGACGAGGGCGTCGAGCAGGTGCTGGGTGGCGTGGGCGACCTGGGCGACCGCGGCGTCGAACGCCTCCTGGTTGGCCTGGGAGGGCTTGGTCATGCCGGCCACCTTGCGCACGTACTGCAGGGCGGCGGCCTGGACCTCCTCGGAGGTCGCCGGCGGCGCGAAGTTGTACAGGGTGTGGATGTTGCGGCACATGACTCCAGGGTGACACCACTCACACCTCACGGGAAGGGCGGTTCGCCCGTTCCCTGACCGGGGTGGTCAGGGCGCTGCCGAGCCGGCGGGGCCTCCCTCCTGCTCGAGGCGGGCGACGAGCCGGGGGCCGGCCACCTGCCGGTAGGAGCCGTCGAGCAGCTCGGCGACCTCCTGCCAGTCGACCTCCTCCGGCGACGCGTAGCCCAGGTCGAGCCCGACCCACCCGAAGGGGCCGTAGTAGGCGGGCAGGAAGAAGCGCGGGTCCTCCGCGAGGGCGGGCCGCTCGCTGTCCTCCGGGGAGAGGACCAGGCCCCGCGGGTAGCGCACCCGGGTGGCGGCGTCGCCCTTCGTCGAGCTGCCGTAGACGGCGAAGATCTTGCGCGCCCGGAACGTGGGCCGGCCGTGCGAGACGGCCTCGGTGGCGTCGGGGAAGCCCAGGGCGATCGCCCGGACGCGCGCGAGGTAGGGGTCGTCGTCCTCGAACATCTGCGGATGCGCCACCGCCACCACCCCTCTCGTGCGGCCGAGAGTAGACCGCGCCACCGACACTCAGGGCCGGGTCCGGCGCAGCGCCTCCTCCAGGCGGTCCACCGTGAGCACCCCGACGACGCCCGCCGCGCCGTCGACGAGGACGATCGCCGGGCTCGTGCGGGCCGCCTGCGCCGCGGCCCCGACCCCGGCGGCGCCGGTGAGCCGGGTGACGACGCTCGTCGGCGGGAGCACGGAGGCGACGGCGGTCAACGGGGTCGTCGCCCGCGCGGCGGGGGGCACCTGGGCGAGGACGGCGTCGTCGACGAGCCCGACGACCTCACCGGCCGGGCCGAGGAGGACGACGCGACGGCCGGCCGCGGCGTCCGCTGCGGCGACCGGGGCGGAGGCGGGCAGGGCGAGGGCCGGCTGGGCGACCGACCGCAGGTCGATGCCCGCCGCACGGCGCCGCGCCCGGGCGGTGTTCACCGCCTGGCTGGAGCCCGCCCACAGGTAGAAGGCGAGCAGACCGACCCACAGCACCGTGAAGGTCGTCGGGCGCAGGCCGAGCGCGAGGGGGCGGCCCAGGCCGACCACGACGACCGCAACGGCGACGACGCGCCCACCCCAGCCGGCCGCGCTGAGCCCGGCGAGCCGGTCGCCCGTCACCTTCCACACCGCCGCCTCCAGGATGCGCCCGCCGTCGAGCGGGTACCCGGGCAGCAGGTTGAAGAACGCGACGGCGGCGTTGCTCAGTGCCGCGATCTGCCAGAGCACCGCGACGAGCGGGGACTCGGCGAACCCGAGGGCGAACCAGGCGAGCCCAGCGAGCACGGCGTTGGCCAGCGGGCCGACGACCGAGACGAGCGCCGAGGCGCCCGGGGTGCGCATGTCGGCGTCGAACTGCGTGTGCCCGCCCCACAGGGTGAGCACGTACTCCCGCGGCGGGGAGCCGACGGCCTGGCCGACGAGGCCGTGGGCGATCTCGTGGGCGAGGACGCCGATCATGAGGGTGACCGGGACGCTCGCGGCGGCGAGCACGGTGGCGGTGGTCGTGGCCTCGGGCACCACGCGGGTGATCGTCGGCGCGACGATGATCCCGAGCACGGCGGCCATGAGGAACCACGACGGCGCGAACACGACGGGAACACCGCGGATGCGGCCGATCACCCAGCCCGAGGAGGTGCGCTGCCCCAGACGTGTCATTCCCGCACCCTACGTCCCGGTGCCGCCCTGCCCACATCCGGCGTGGGAGGCACCGGCAGTGTCGGAGCCTCTGCCTACAGTGGCGCCATGGCAGTGAGCAGCACAGAGACCGCGACGTCCCCGGTGGCCCTCGTGCCCTCCGCCGTCCCCCCGGCGGACGCCCCGCAGGAGCCCCGTCCGGTGGCGTTGTCGCCCTCGCGTGCCAAGGACTTCATGCAGTGCCCGCTGCTCTTCCGCTTCCGCGCCGTGGACCGGCTGCCCGAGCCGCCGAGCCCGGCCGCGGCTCGCGGCACCCTCGTCCACAGCGTCCTCGAGCGGCTCTACGACCTGCCCGCCGACCGTCGCGACCCGGCCGCGGGCGTCGAGCTGCTCGCCCCCGCCTGGGAGGACCTGCGCGCCGAGCGCCCAGACGTCGAGCAGATGTTCGGGACGCCGGAGGAGCTGCACGCCTGGCTGGTGAGCGCGCGCGAGCTCGTCGAGCGCTACTTCCAGGTGGAGAACCCGCAGCGGCTCGAGCCGGCGGAGCGCGAGAAGCTCGTCGAGGTGGAGCTCGCCTCCGGGGTGCTCCTGCGCGGCTTCGTCGACCGGCTCGACGTCGCCCCGAACGGTGCGGTGCGCGTCGTCGACTACAAGACCGGCCGCTCCCCCAAGCCGCAGTGGGCCGCCGACGCCCTGTTCCAGATGCGCTTCTACGGGCTCATCCTCTGGCGGCTCACCGGCACCCCGCCGCGCCGGCTGCAGCTCGTCTACCTCGGTGACGGACAGGTCCTCACCCTGGACCCCACGCAGGACGAGCTGCTCGCCACCGAGGAGCAGATCGAGTCGGTGTGGGGCGCCATCGCCCGCGCGGCCGAGAGCGGGCGGTTCGTGCCGCGCACCTCGCGGCTGTGCGACTGGTGCAGCTTCCGCGCCCTGTGCCCGGCGTTCGGCGGCACGCCCCCCGAGCCGCCGCAGGAGGGCCTGGACCGCCTCCTCACCGCCACCCGCCGGACGACCGTCGGCGCCGGCCTCGCCTGACGGCGGCGCTCGCCGGGGTCACATGCGGACGAGCGGGGTCCCGGCGAGGACGGACGCGAGGTCCTCGATCGTCAGGCCCTCGAGCGTGTGGACCATGCTGCGCCCGGGCGCCGGCGGGATGGGGATCATCATCGGCACGACGACGGTCGCGGCACCGGACGCCTCGGCGGAGGCGACCCCGGGGACGGAGTCCTCGAACGCGACGCAGTCACGGATGTCGACGCCGAGCATGCGGGCGGCCGTGAGGTACGGCTCGGGGTGCGGCTTGCTGTGGGTGACCTCGTCACCGGTGACGACCGCCGCGAACGTGCCCTCGGGCAGCACCTCGAGGACGGCGTCGGCCATCTCGCGGTAGGACATCGTCACGAGCGCGCACGGTATCCCCGCCTCACCGAGCGCGGTGAGCAGCTCACGGGCGCCCGGGCGCCACGGGGCGCCCTCGGTGCGGATACGGCCGGCCACCCGCCGGACGAGCTCGTCGGAGATCTCCGCCACGGTGCCCGGGACGCCGAGGTCACGCAGGAGCTCGGCGGTGTCGGCGATCGGCCTGCCGACCATCGCCAGTCCCTGCTCGTGGCTCCACGTCCCGCCGTTCTCGGTGGCCAGCTCCGTCTCGGTCGCGATCCAGTACGGCTCGGAGTCGACGATCGTGCCGTCCATGTCCCACAGCACCGCCGCCGGGTGGCCGGGGCGGCGCGTGGACGTGACGGAGGAGGGAGCGGAGGTGGTAGGCATCGTGCCCGATCCTAGTGCCGGACGTGTCCGGCCCGGCCGTGATATTCCCTTCCCCCGGGCGGCCCGCAGGGTGCAGCCTCGCACCATGGACCGACGCGAGGTCGCCCTCACCGCGGGCACCGTCGAGTACGTCGACACGGGCGGGGACGGACCCACGCTCGTCCTCCTGCACGGGGTGAACATGGACGCCACCCTCTGGCGGGACGTCGTGCGCGCCCTCGGCCCGGGCGTGCGCTGCATCTGCCCGACGCTGCCGCTCGGCAGCCACCAGCGGGCGATGGACCGGCCCGAGCTCGTCACCCACCGCGGCGTCGCGGCCCTCGTCGGGGAGCTGCTCGAGGCGCTCGACCTCACCGACGTCACGCTCGTCCTCAACGACTGGGGAGGGGCACAGCTGCTCCTGGCCGAGGGCGAGACCGCCCGCGTCGCCGCGGCCGTCCTCGTCGCCTGCGAGTCCTTCGACAACTACCCGCCCGGGCGTGCCGGCAGGGCCGTCGCGGTGGCCGCGCGGGTGCCCGCGCTGCTCTGGCTCGTCATGCAGCTCCAGCGGTTCACCTGGTTCCGCCGCGCGCCGGGCGGGTGGGGGTGGATGAGCAGGCGCCCGGTCCCCCGCGACGTCATGGACGGCTGGTTCCGGCCGGCGCGCCGCGACCGGCTCGTCCGCCGCGACCTGCGTACCTTCGCCCGCTCGACCCCGAGCCGCACCGAGCTGGAGCGGCTGTCCTGCGCGCTGAGCACGTTCGACCGTCCCGTCCTCGTCGTGTGGGCGGCGCAGGACCGCCTCATGCCGCCCGAGCACGGTCCCGCGCTGGCCCAGCTGTTCCCGCGCGGGAGGCTCGTCGTCGTCGAGGACTCCGCCACCCTCGTCCCCGTCGACCAGCCGGCGGTGCTCGCCCGGCTGCTCGCCGAGTTCGTCACTCCCAGTGGCCGGCCACCTCGGCGGGGTCCAGGCGCCCCTCGATGACCGCCTCCAGCACGGGGCCGTAGACCCGCCAGGCCCGCTCGACCTCGTCGAGCACGTTGCCGAGGAGGGCGGCGAAGACCTCCTCCGGGACGTCGACGTCGCCGATCTCCAGCCCGGCGCGCACGGACAGCGCCCCGGTGCCGAGGTCGACCTCGACGGCGGAGGTGCTCAGCCGCGTGTTGATGCGGGGCACCGCCTCGACGAGGTTGACCAGCGCCCCGGCGGGTACCAGCTGGGGCCGCACGGCGTGCAGCACGACCGAGCGGGAGGAGGACATCACCACCCCCATGACCACGTCGCCGAGGACGAATGTCTCCAGCTCCCAGTCCACCTCGACGCTCCGTCCCCGGGCCACGAGGGCCCGGACCGAGGCGGTCAGCAGGTCACTGGCCGACTCCGCGGCCTCCGGCAGGGGGTCGGTCATGGGTACTGCCTCCGGCAGTTCGACGTCAGACACTCGTACGCTCCTCTTCCTTCCATCGTTCGGCGCACACGCAGAGCAGGAACTCGCGTGCCGCCGCATCGTTCGCGGGGTTGGCGGTGTGCTTGAGGATCTCATCGGTGCTCATCGCGCCGATCCCGTCGAGGAAGGCGGTGAGCTCGGCGTCGGTCGGCTCCGCCGGCAGGACGTGCGTGCCGCACACGACGGCCGCCCCCTCGGTGTCCACGCCGCCGGTCGCGTGGGTCCACAGGACGGCGGTCCTGTTGACCGACCGGGTGGTGGCCTCCTGCCCGCGCAGCATCATCTTCAGCCGCCACGCGAGACCGCGGTGCCCCTTCGCCCCGCCGGTGGCGGCGTCGTCCATCTTGTTGCGCTTGGTGGCGAGGTCGCCGGTGGTGCGCCACGAGGCGCGGACCCCGCCGAGGAACGCGCCGGCCTTCTTCTTGTACGTGGTGTAGGCGTGCTGGGGGTCGGCCTCGGCGCCGAGGTCGTCGAGCACCGCGTTGCGGATGGTGAGGAAGCCGTCCTCCACGCCGGCGTCGGCGCCGAGGTCGGGGGCGTCCAGTGCGCGCAGCATGGCGAGGCTGATCGGCCGGCCGTCGACCTCGTAGGTGGCGAGGAACGACTGGGCGACCTGGTCCCCGCGGACGGCGCGCATGATGATGCCGTCCACCGCCATCGCCGGGTGCTTGCGCAGCTCGTTCTCCGCACCACCCTCGAGGTGGAGGACCGCGGACTCCCGCTCGGCGGTGCGCGCGATCTCGACGAGGACCTCGTCGGCCACGAAGTGGCCGAGGCTGTGCAGGGTGTCGAGCAGCTTGACCCCGGCCTGGACCGCGGCGGGGATGCCGTAGCCGCCGCCGCTGGCGACCGTGGCGATCGCCGTCGCGAGGTCGGAGACGGCCACGCCGGTGTCCCAGGACGCCTTCTCCACCTGCTTGGTGTAGCTCTGCGCGAGGCCGAGCATCGGGTGGACGAGGACGTCGACGGCGGTGGCCGCCTTGTCCCTGCTGCGGGCCTGGAAGATCGTCTCGTTCGTCTGCCCCAGCCGCAGGGACCTGTCGGCCAGGTCGATGGCGTTGCTCACGACGCCGAGGGCCGCACCGGCGATGTTGAACCCGGGGATGACCTTGCCGACGGACTCGGTGACCGACGGGGAGATCGCCTTGGCGAGGTTGGCGGTCGACCTGGCCGTGCTGTTGAGGCCCTTGAGCCCGTCGACCCCTGCCTTGGCGGCGGCCAGCGCCTTGCGGGGGTCGGGGTCCTCGTAGGCCCGCTTCGTCGCCTTGGCGAACTTGAGAGCGGACTGGACCGCGCCGGTGAGGCCGGTGACGATCTCCCGGACCGAGGTGATCCCGGCGATGACGTTGTCCTTGGTGGTCAGCGGGTCGGAGGGCTTGGACCGCTGCTTCGCGGCGACCTGCTTCTGGGCGCCGGTGATCTCGGAGTGGAGGGGGAGCTTGCTCAGGCCCTTGGCGAGCAGACCGGGCGACTCCGCCTCCGGCTTCTTCGTCTCCTCCGGGTCCTTGACGAGCGCTCCTCCGGCGGAGACGAGCAGTCCTGCCACGGTGCTCCCGGTGCCGGCGTAGCCGCCGACCGTCCCCACCGCGTCCTCCGCCCGCGTGAGGGTGTCGCGCTCGTCCGGGGCCGGGGGCTGCCGCAGCCCGAGGCGCTCGCGGGCCTGGTCGATCGCCGCGAGGTCGAGCGCCGAGCCCTGCGGGGGCCGCTTCGTGCGGATCTTGGCGACCGTCGTCGCCCACACGACGGCCTCCCCCTGGGCGGCGGCGGTGAGCGGGTCGAGCGTCGGGTCGGCCTGCATCGCGGCGTCGATGTGGCTGACGTAGCTCTCGTAGACGGCCTCGACCTCCGGCGGCAGCAGGGTGCCCATGACGGAGGCGGCGGCGGTCCTCGCGGCGGCCTCGTCGTTGACGGTCTTGCGCACGTTCGCGGCCGTGCGCGCCCGGCGTACGTCGATGACGAGTCGCTCGGCCGCGGTCTCCCGGGGCGGGCGCACGTGCTTGAGGTGCTCGGCGGGCAGGCCCTCGAGCCACGTCTCCCGGTAGGCCTGGTCGGCGATCCGCTCGTCCGTCCACGTCGGGTCCCCCGCGTGCTCCTTGACGAGGTGGCTGACGGCGGCCTTCTCGAAGCGCAGGGCGTCCTCGAACATCTGCTGGAGGACGCCGAGGTGGCTGCCGGCCTCGGCGAGCCCGGCGTGGCGCTCGACCGGGTCGCTCCACTCGGTCCCCTCGCCGTAGACGGCCGACGTCATCGCCGTCCTGCCGGCGACACCGTCCTTGCGCGACTGCTTGAGTGCGGCCCGCTCGCTCGTCTCGAGGACCTTGGAGCGCTTGACCCCGGCGCGCTCCTCCTCCTCGCGCTTCTTGCGGGCGTCCTTGTCCTGCCGCTTGCGCTCCTCCTCGATCTCGCGCGCCGCCCGCTCCGTCGGCGTCTCGCGCGGGTGCAGGACGCTGTTCTTCACCCGGGAGGCTGCCCTGCCGATCCCGCCGAACAGGCGGTGGACGCCGGGGCCCGGCTCCGAGACGACGTGCGCCAGCTCGTGGGCCAGGACCTGGCGGCCCTCCGGCGTGCCAGGGGCGAACTGTCCGGCGCCGAAGAAGATGTCGCTCCCCGTGGTGAACGCGCGGGCGGCGACCCGGGCGTTGAGTCCGGCCGCGGCGGGATCGGTGTGGACGCGCACGTGGCCCAGGCGGGTGCCGAATGCGCTCTCCATGGAGCGACGGACACCGCCGGGCAGCGGGGCGCCCCTGCCGCGGCGGCCCTCGATGGCGGCGGTGGTGGCGGCGTCGAGGTCCCCTCCCTCACGCCCGACGACGGCGCCCGGCGCTGGGGCCGCCGCGGACCGGCGCAGGTGGCCACAGCCTGCCCCGTGCCGGTGCTGCTGCGCGTCCTCCTCCCCCGCGCCGGCGTGCAGGCGTCGCAGCGCCCGGTCGGCGAGGACGTCGGCGTCGTGCTCGGCACGGTCGTCGGCCGCCCCCACCGTGAGGGCGGCCACCCCGGCGAGCGGGACGGGACGCGCCGGTCCGGCGGCCTCGGGGGTCTGCTCGGCGACGTCGAGCACGGGGGTGCGGGCGGTCTCGTGGACGCGGGACGTGCTCACGGCTGCCTCCTGTGGTCTGGTCGAGCGGGGCGTGGCTGTCAGCAGCCTCGCTGCGGTGCGGTGCGGTGCGCTACGGCAATCGCTACTGAACGAGCGGCGTGAGGGACGTCGCCGCAGCGAGCACGACGGCGGGTGGGCGCCGGCCGAGCTTGCCGTACTCCCGCACGGTCGCGCCCCCGAGGTGGGCCATGCCCACCGGCCGGTCGCGGGCGACCGCCTCGAACGTCGCGGCGAGCACGATGTTGCGGATGTCGCCGCCCGCGAGCTCGACGTGCTCGGCGAGGACGTCGAGGTCGACGGGGTCGTGCGGGTCGAGCGCGAGCGGGGCGAGGTGGTGCTCCCACAGCCGGCGCCGGGTCCCGGCGTCCGGGTCTGGGAAGTGGATCATGAAGTGCAGGCGGCGGGCGAAGGCCTGGTCGAGGTTGCCGCGCAGGTTCGTGGCGAGGACGGTGATGCCGTCGAAGGCCTCCATGCGCTGGAGGAGGTAGGCGACCTCCTGGTTGGCGTAGCGGTCCTTGGCGTCGGACACCGCCGAGCGGGAGCCGAAGACGGCGTCGGCCTCGTCGAAGAAGAGCACGCAGTTGAGCGACTCCGCCTCGGTGAAGACGCGTTCGAGGTTCTTCTCCGTCTCCCCGATGTACTTGTCGACCACAGCCGACAGGTCGACCTGGAACAGGTCCATCCCCAGGGCGTCCGCGACGACGTGCGCGGCGAGGGTCTTGCCGGTCCCGGGGCTGCCGGAGAACAGGGCCGCGATGCCGCCGCCCTTGCCGCCCTTGCCCTGGAGGTCCCCCAGGGCGAGCACGTCGTCCCGGTGCCGCGCCCAGCTGATGAGGCGCTCGACCTCGTCCCGGGCGTGCGCGGGCAGCACGAGGTCGCCGAGCGTGGCGGTCCCGCCGCCGTGCCCGGCGCGGGTGGAGCGGCCCAGCCGGCGGGCGGTCGCCGCGACGAGACCGGGCGAGAGCTGCTTCCCGCGGGCCGCCGCCTCCTCGCGGGCGGCGCGCCCGACGAGGTGGATCTGCTCGGCATCCAGGCGCAGCGCGGTGACCTCGGGACCGGGGTCGGCGCCGCCGAGCACGGTGCGCCACTCCTGGCGCCGCTGCTCGGTGGTGAGCCGGGGCGCCGTGACCACCGGCGGCAGGGAGGCGTGCCAGCGGGCGTCCCACGGGCGTGACCCGACGGCGACGACGGGGACGGGGGCGTCCGCGAGCAGGTCCATGGCCGGCGCGGCGGTCTCCGCCCCGGCGAGGACGAGCACGGCGCCGCCGAGCGCCGCCTCGAGGACCAGGCCCCGGACGGTCTGCCGCACGCCGGCGGTGTCGGCGGCGTCGGGGGCGCCGGGGCGGGTGAGGTCGGCGACGAGGCACAGCACGTCGAGCTCCAGGCAGGCGGCCACCGCGAGCGCGGTGCCGGCGGTGCCGGGCGGGGCGCTGACCCAGCAGAGTCCGGCGCCGCCGGCGAGCGAGCCCGCGAGCTCGCTCGTGCCCTCGACGGTGACCGGCAGGGCGGGCGCGAGCAGCGGGGCGAGCGCGGCGGGCACGGTGTCGTCCCCGAGCAGGTGGGCGACCACCCGGTCGGCGACGCGCAGCCGCCGTGAGAGCAGGACGTCCTCCCCGAGGACGTCGAGGAGCCCGAAGCGACGCAGTGGAGCGCGCAGGCCGAGCCGGCGGCGCGGGGCGGGCGCCAGCGTCGAGGAGCCGGTGAGCTCGAGGGCGAGAGCCACGGACGGGCGGGCGGCGCCGTCGTCGCCGGAGAGGAGACCGAGGAGCAGGTGCGCCGAGGGGTGCAGCTCGGGCGCGAGGGCGACGGCCAGGAGCCCGCTGTCCAGCCCGCCGAGGCCGAGCCGGCCGGCGACCTCCTCGAGCGGGCCGTCCACGGCGGTGAGGTCCGCGGCGTCGGCCTCGAGTGCGGCGAGCGCGGCGTGGGCGGTGGCGGGCAGGCCGGGCCGGCGCTCCAGCGCGCGCGCGAGCGCGGCGACGAGCTCCCTCATCCACTGCCTCCAGTCCCGCCCGCCCGGTGCGGCGGTTGCTCCAGCGTCCCGCCCGGCCGCCCGGGGCGGCTACGGCAATCACTACGCAAATGAGGCGGAAGTTGCGCAACAACTACTGATGAGGACGAGTCGGCCGCGCGGCTAGGTTCGACAGCGCACACGAGTGAAGGAGATGGGATGCGCAGACGCCTGGCGCCGGCCGCCGTGGCGGTACTCACGGGCGCGGCCCTCACGGGCTGCTCCCTGTTCGGGCAGGGGCCCGAGCAGGTGTCGGTGTTCGACGCCGCACCGGGTGAGTGCTTCCTCGCGCCGGAGGAGATCGTCGCCGAGCTCACCGAGATCACGCGGGTGCCGTGCGACAGCGCCCACGACCAGGAGGCCTACGCCGTCGTCGACTACGTCACCGGCGAGGGCACGGAGGGCTACCCCGGCGACGGCGCGCTCAAGGACTTCGCCGACGGCTCCTGCGCGGCGGAGTTCGCCGGCTACGTCGGCGTGGACTACCGCGACTCGAGCCTCTTCCTCACCTACCTCCTGCCCTCCGCGCGCAGCTGGGAGCAGGACGGGGACCGGGAGGTCACGTGCTTCGTCACGACGACCGGCGAGCCACTGACCGCCACCGTGCGGGACAGCGCGCTGTGACCGTCGAGGGGCGCTGACATGGGCCGTCCAGCCGCCGTCTCCACCGCCATGCTCCAGTGCAGCATGGGCCTGTCCCCCGCCCCGCTCAACGTGCTGCCGGTCTCGCGCGTGCTCGTCGAGGGCCGCCCTGCGGCCACCGTGACCGACTCCGTCCCGCTGGTCAACATCCTGCCCTTCGGCATGTGCAGCTCTCCCTCCAACCCGATGGTCGCCGCCGCGACGGCCGCGGCGCTCGGCGTGCTCACCCCGATGCCCTGCGTCCCGGCCACCGGCACGCCGTGGACGGGCGGGGCGGCGGCGACCACGGTCGCCGGCAGTCCGGCGCTCACCGCCGGTGCCACGTGTGCGTGCGCCTACGGCGGGGTCGTCCAGATCCTCAACCCGGGAGCGGTCCGCACCACAGAGGCCTGAGGTTCGGTAGCGATTACCGATGCCCGTCCCGGCCGCCCGTTCCTACGCTCGCTCTCGCCATCGTCCTGCCCTGTCGTGCGCCCAGGGCCCGCGCCCTCCAGGAGATCCCACGTGCTCATTCCCACGGTCGAGGACGGCCTCGAGGCGCTCCTGCGCGCCACGCTGCCGCTGCCCGAGGAGGTCGGCGACGTCTCCTTCGAGGCGCCGTCGGGCGCGTGGTCGGCGCAGGTCAACCGGGTCACGGTCAACCTCTTCCTCTACGCCGTCGCACGCAGCCCGCTGCCCCCGCTGCCACCGGCGGCGCGCAGCGGCCCCGGCGGCACCGAGCGGCGCCCCTCGCTCCCGCTCGTCCAGCTGTCCTACCTCGTGAGCGCGTGGGCGGGCAGCACCCGCGACGAGCACCAGCTCCTGGGTGACGTGCTCACCCGGTTCCTCTCCCACCAGACCGTCCCCGCGGCGCACCTGCCGGCCACGCTCACCTCCTCGGTCCAGCTCTCCCTGGCGAGCGACGAGGTCAACCGTCCGCGCGAGCTGTGGGCGGCGCTGGGCAGCAACCACCGCGCGGCGTTCACCCTCGTCGTCACGATGGCCAGCGACGCCTTCGGCTGGCAGCCCGCCGCCACCGGCGTCTCCTCGGTCGAGGGCCTCGCCGCCCCCGTCCCGCACCGCCCCGCGACGGCGCGCGACGCCGCCGCGGAGGCCGCCGGCCCGGTGCGCCGCTCGGGTGGCGGCCTGGTCCGCTCCGCGCTCACCGAGGGGCGGTCGTGACGCCCGCATGAGAGCACTGAGCACCACCGACGTCCTGCGCGTCCAGCCCGGTGAGACCGGGGAGGTCCCCGTCGACGTCGTCAACACCGGCGCCGTCATCGACGCGATCTCCGCCCGGGTCCTCGGGCTGCCGGCCGACCACGTGACGACCAGCCCGCCCGTCCTCGCGCTCTTCCCCGACGCGACCGGCCGGATCGACGTGCGGATCACGGTCCCCGACACCTTCCCGGCGGGCACCCACCCGGTGACGGTGGAGGTCGACGGGCAGGCACCCGGCTCGGTGCCCGCCCACCACGACCTCGACGTCGTCGTCGGCGCACGACCCGCGCTCTCCCTCGCCGCGGTGCCCTCGGCCGTCCGCGCCGGGCGCCGCGCGGGCTTCGAGCTCGCGGTGCGCAACACCGGGAACGTGCCGCTCGACGTCGCGCTGCGCGCCACGGACACCGACCGCAGCGTCGAGTCGCGGATCACGCCCTCCGCGGTCCACGTCGAGCCCGGCGCGGTCGCCGCGTGCGCCGTCCAGGTGCGCGGTCCGCGCCACCTGCTCGGCTCGGACGTCGAGCGGCCGCTGCGGGTCACCGCGACCGCCGAGGGGGTCGAGCAGCACGTCGCGCTCACCTTCACCCAGCGGCCCGCCGTCGGGCGCGGCCTGCTCACGGCACTCGTCCTGCTCGGCATCATCGCGGTCTGGGCGGGCATCTTCCTCCTCGGCATCCTCGGCATGCTCGGCACCGACCCGATGACCCGCACGGCCCCCGCGTCCTTCTTCGCCGCCACGGGGCAGGACGGCGCGGGTGGCTCGGACGCCCCCGCCGGTGCCGTCGCCAAGGACGGGCTGCTGCCGGCCGGTGTCGGCGGCTCGCTCACGGGCACGGTCGTCGGCGACACCGACGGCGTGGGCCTGGGGCGCATCACCACCGAGGCGTGGCGCCACGGCCGCGACGGCCTCGTGCTCGTCGGGTCGGCCGCGACCCAGGCCGACGGCAGCTTCGAGATCGCCGGCCTGTTCCCCGGCGGCTACCTCCTGCGGGTGGCGGCCGACGGCTACGACGAGGTCTGGTACCCCGCGGCGCCCGACGCCGCGGGGGCCGACACGGTCACCGCCGAGGCGCAGACGGTGACCGGCGGGCTCGACGTCGCGCTCGTCGGGCACCCCGGTGAGATCGCGGGCACAGTCGACGTCGGGGACACGACCCAGCCGGTGGAGACCACCGTGCGGGCGGTCGCCACGTGGACCGAGGAGGGTGAGGAGGTCGTCGTCGAGACCACCGCCGGGCCGGACGGCGCGTACGTGCTGCCGCAGCTGCCCGCCCCGGGCACCTACGAGCTCACGTTCACCGCCGAGGGGTACGCCCCGACGACCATCACCGAGCGCATCACCGGCGGCCAGCAGCGCTTCGCCCAGCACGTGCGCCTCGCGGCGGGCGCCGGGCAGATCAGCGGCACCGTGACCGACGGCGTGCTGCCGCTCGGCGGCGTCACGGTCCGCACGACGGTCGCGGACGCCGAGGTCGTCGTCGGCACCCCGACCGTCGGCCAGGTCGGCACCTTCGTCGTCCCCGGCCTGCCGACACCGGGCACCTACGTCCTCACCTTCGACCTCGAGGGCTACACGAGCGCGAGCGCCGTCGTCGACCTCACGGCCGGACAGTCCCACACCGACCTCACCGTCGTGCTGCGCGGCGGCGCCGGCACCGTGACCGGCCGCGTCACCCTGCCCACCGGCGCCGGCCTGGGCGGCGTCGCCGTGACCGCCGGCGGGGCCGAGACCACCCTCGCCGCGACGACCCTCACCGCCGGCGACGTCGGCAGCTTCACCCTCAGCGGCCTGGCCCCGGGCACCTACACCCTCACCTTCACCCACCCCGGCTACCGCTCGGTCTCGGTCCCGGTCGACCTCACGGACGGCCCACCCGCCCCGGTCGCCGTCACCCTCCACCCCGCCACCGGGCGGATCGAGGGCATCGTGACCGACGGTGGCCGGGGTGCCGTCGGCGTCGACGTCACCGCCACCGACGGGCGCACCACCCGGACCACGACGACGACCACGCGCCCGCCGTCCTCACCCGGCGGTGCCAACACGCCGGGCTACTACCTCTTCGCCGACCTGCCCGCAGGGACCTACACCGTCTCGGTGGCGATCGACGGGCGCGTGGAGAGCACCGGTGTCGTGCGGGTCACGGCCGGCGCGACCGCCTCGCGCAACCTCGCCCTGGCGGGTGGCTGACGTGCGCGTGGAGCTCGAGCCCCGCCGGCTGACCGCCGGCACCGGGGAGCCGGTCATCGTCACGGTCACCAACACCGGTGACGTCATCGGCGGGTACGCGGTGCGCGTCCTCGGCGCGGACCCGGCGTGGGTGCGCCTGAGCGACCCCGAGCCGCGGCTGTTCCCAGGGGAGTCGACGACGGTCGCCCTCGAGCTGCGCCTGCCGCCGGGGCTGCCCGCGGGTGAGCGCCGGCTGGCCGTCCAGGTCCGGGAGGTCACCGGCGAGCAGGCGATCGCCATCGAGGAGCTCGTCGTCGACGTCGCGGGCGCACCGCGCCTCGGCGTGCGCCTCGAGCCCGGCACCGTGACCGGCGGGCGGCGGGCCGCCTACGGCGTCGTCGTGGAGAACACCGGCAACACCCTGGTGGACGCCGCGATCGTGGGCACCGACCCCGAGCACCGGCTCGACTTCCACCTCGAGCCCCCGCGGCTACGGCTGGCCCCCGGCGAGCACCTCACCGCCACCCTCACCGTCAGCGGCAAGCGGCGGCTGCTCGGCTCCCCCGTGGCACGGGCCTTCGAGCTGCGCGCCGACGAGCGCGCCCAGCCCGCCCCGCGCAGGCGGCGCGACGCCCCACCCGGGGACGCCGCCCGCGCCGTCACCCAGCCCGACACCCCTCCCGCGGCGATGGGCGTGTTCGTCCAGCGGCCGGTACTGTCCCGCGCCTCGGTCAGCCTGGCAGGGCTGCTCCTCGCGGTGACGGTCTTCGCCCTCGTCATCGTCACCGCCCTCAACACCGTCGCCGCCCGCTCGGCCGCCGACCGCGACCTCGCCCTCCAGGTCTCCCAGGCCCGCGAGCAGGTAGCGACCACCGGCACCTCCTCGCTGTCCGGGCTCGCCCTGCTGCTCTCCAGCGGGGAGCCGGTGGCCGGCGTGTCCGTCGAGGCCTTCGACGTGACTGACACCTCCGCGCCCGTGGCCACGACCGCCTCGGGAGAGACCGGGGCGTGGGCCGTCTCCTCGCTGCCCGCCGGCAGCTACAAGCTCCGCTTCCGCGGCGCCGGCTTCGACGAGGTCTGGTACCCCGCAGCGGCGACGGACGCGGAGGCCGCGTCCGTCGAGGTCGGCCCCGGGGAGAGCGCCGCCGGCCTGGCCGTCCTCCTCGGCGGGGTCCCGGCGACCGTCGGCGGCACCGTGAGCGGCGACGACGTCGCGGGCGCCACCGCCACCCTCGAGCTGCCGCTCGACTCCCCCGCCCTCCTCGGACAGCTCGGCGCGAGCGAGGACACCGGCGCCGGGCGGGTGCGCGGCGCCGTCGTGCGCACCGTCCCGGTCGGGTCCGACGGCGCCTTCGAGCTCGCCGACATCCCCTCCCCCGCCGTCTACGACGTCGTCGTCGCCAAGCCGGGCTACAGCGAGCAGGTGCAGCGGGTCGACGTGGCCGCCGGGGAGGACCGCACCGACCTGCAGCTCCAGCTCCTCGACGGCGACGGCGCGATCACCGGCCGCGTCACGGGGGCCGCCGGCCCGCTCGGCGGGGCGACGGTGACCGCGACCTCCGGCGAGGTCACCGCCCGCACGGTCTCCCTCACCGAGGGCGAGGTCGGCTCCTTCACGCTGCGCGGCCTGCCCACGCCGGGCACCTTCACCGTCATCGTCACCGCCGAGGGCCACGCCCCCGCCACCCTCAGCCTCAACCTCGGCGCCGGCCAGCAGCTCGACGGCGTCGCCGCCACCCTCGGTGCCGCCGCGGGCTCCCTCGGCGGCACCGTGACCGCGCCCGACGGCGGCGGCGGGGTGAACGTCACCGTCACCGACGGGTCGAGCACCCGCCAGACCGTCACCCAGTCCACCGACCCCGTGGGCAGCTGGTCGGTGGCAGGGCTACGCATCCCCTCCACGTACACGGTGACCTTCACCCGGGCCGACCTCGCCTCCCAGGTGGTCTCGGTGAGCATCGACGGCTTCGGCAACGTCACCGCCGGCGCACCGGCGCCCGACCGCGTGGATGCGGTGATGCGCTCGGCCACGGGCGTGCTCACCGGCACCGTCTCCCAGTACCGCGACGCGGCCGCCGGCTCCGCCGCACCGGCGGGAAACGTCCGCGTCACCGCGACGTCCGGGACGAACGAGTACTCGGTGACGACGGCGTCGACCCCGGCCGACGCCGTCGGCACCTACGTCCTGGAGGACCTCGTCCCCGGCACCTACACGGTGACCTTCTCCCGCCGGGGCACGGCGCCGACGTCGCAGATCGTCACGGTCGGGGCGAGCCAACGGCTGCGGATCGACCCCGTGCTCGTGGCGCCCGCGTCGATCTCCGGCCGCGTCTCGCTCGCCGGCGAGGCCGCCGAGGGCGCCGTCGTCCACCTCTACCTCGCCTCCCAGTACGGCACCGCCGCACCACCGGTGGCCACGACGACCGCGCGCGGGGGCCGGTACGCGTTCGCCGACGTCGACGCACCGGCGCACTACATCGTCGAGCTGCGCCGCTCCCCCACCGGCGCGCCACTCGTGACCTCGGCGCCGGTCACCCTCGGCGCGAGCGAGGCCGCCACCGCCGACCTGACCACCCCGTGAGGCACCGTTGAGCACCTACCTCCCCACCAGCGCCCCGACCGTCACGGTCGTGCCCGGCGCGCACGCGCCCGCCGGGCAGGCCGCCACCGTGCGGGTCCACGTGCGCAACCTCGCCGACGGTCCGCGCGACCTCACGGTGACCGCGCTCGGGATCGACTGGCTCCCCGCGCCCGTCCGCGTGGCCGACGTCGCCTCCGACGCGACTGTCACCGTCGAGCTCGCCGTCCCGGTCGGTGCGGGCGCCGTCCCCGGCGACTACCCGTTCGCGCTCGCGGTCGAGGCCCACCGGCCGGGCGGGCGGCCCACCGCGCGGACGGTCACGGAGGGCAGCCTGCGCGTCGACGCCCCGAGCGAGGTCGTGCTCAGCGTCGAGCCCGCCGAGACGCGCGCCGTGCGCCGCCGCACCGTCTCCGTCGTCGTCGCCAACGGCGGCGACGTCCCCGTCCCGCTGGAGATGGGCGGCACGACCGAGCGCGGGCTGAGCCTGCACCTCGACCGCCGGCACGTCACCGTCCCGGCGCACGGCACCGTCCGGGTGCCGGCGCGGCTGTCCGTCCGGCGCCCGCGCGTCGTCGGGCACCACAACCGGCTCGCGTTCACCGTGACCGCGCGCGGGCGCCAGGCGCCGGCCCGCGTCCACGGCACGCTGACCTCGCGCCCCCTGCTCACGTCCGGGGTCCTGCGGGTGTTCTCCGTCGTCACGGCGCTGGCCGTGTGGGCCGGCGCGCTCGGCCTCGGCGTGCCGTGGGTCGCCGAGCAGGTCGCCGGCCCCGACCAGGCCGACGTCGTCGCCGGGGGCACCGGGGACGACGTCGGCGGCGACGGCGCGACGGGCACCGGCGACGGCGGGGCGGACGACCTGCTTGACGACGGGGCCGGGGCCCCCGAGGGCGTGCGCATCGGCGGCACGGTCACCGGCTCCGACCCCGCCGGGGTGCGCGTCGACATCGCCCCCGCGTCGCTGCTCGACCAGCAGACCGGCACCGTCCCGGCCACGACCGGCGCCCCGCCGGCGGGTGCCGCGGGTGCGACCGGCGGCGGGCCGCTCGGCACCTCCGTCCCCCTCTTGCGCGCTGCCCGGCCCCCGGCGGACCCGGCCGGCAAGGTGCCCTCGGGCGCCCTGCCCGTCACGCGGACCGAGCCGCTGGACGCCACCCGCAGCACCTCCACCCACGAGGACGGCACCTGGGCCTTCGCCGGCCTGCCCGCCACCCAGAACTACCTCATCACCCTGTCCAAGCCGGGCTACCAGACCCAGCGCTTCGTCATGTCCGGGGCCGAGGCCGCCGCCGGGCTCGAGGTCGAGCTCGTGGCCGGCGCGGGCCGGCTCTCCGGCACCACCACTGGCCCCGGCGGCCACCCCGTCGGCGGCGTGGACATCACCATCACCGACGGCACGACCACCATCACGACCAGCACGAACACGACCGGCGACGTCGGCGCCTGGGCGGTCGAGGGCCTGTCCACCCCGAGCACCTACCTCGTCACCGCCAGCGGCAACGGGCTCGGCACCGAGGCCGCGCTCGTCCCGCTCGCGGCAGCGGGCGCCGAGCGCGTGGACCTCGCGCTGGACACCGCCGTCAGCACCCTCACCGGCGTCGTCACCGGCCCCGACTCCCTCGGTGCCGTCGGCGGGCTCGGCGGGATCACGGTGACCGCCACCGACGGCACCACCACCCGCACCGCCTCCACCGCCACCGGCGACCTCTCCGGGCGGTACGTCCTCGCCGACCTGCCGGTGCCCGGGCGGTACACCGTCACCGTCACCGGGGACGGGTACGCGTCCCACACCCGCGAGGTGGAGCTCGGCCACGGCGCCGCGACCACCGTCGACGTGCGCCTCGGCGTCTCCTCCGGCGTCGTCCAGGGCACCGTCGCCGCCCCCGACGGCGTCGGCCTGGGTGGCGCCGGCCTCACCCTGCGCGGGGACTCCGGCACGTACAAGACGATGAGCGCGTCCGACGCGCGCGGCTCCTTCCGGTTCAACGGCATCGCCCCCGGCGACTACGTGCTCCAGGCCGAGCTCTTCGGCCACCTCACCGGTCTGGCCCCGGTCACCGTCGCGGCGGGCGGGGCGGCGTCGGCCGACCTCGTCCTCACCCCGGTGGCCGACGAGGGCCTGCTCGACACGGCCCGCGTCCAGGGTGCGGTGTCCGACGCGAGCACGAACGGCCAGATCGAGTGCCCGGCCGGGACGGATCCGGAGGACTGCGTCGTCACCGTGACGACCCGCGCGCAGACCCTCGACGGCACCACCCGCACCGTCACGGTGACCGTGGCGCCGGACCTGCCCTACACCCTGCCGCCGGCGGACCAGCCGGGGCTGCTGCCGGGCTTGTACCAGGTCGACGTCTCGGCCCCGGGCTACGAGCCGGGGCGGGTGACCGTCCAGGTACCCATGGGCGAGACGGTCCAGGCCAACCCCGTGGCCCTCTACCGCTCGCCGTCCGTCACGGGTGTCGTCTCCACGCGGGTCGGCATGGTCCCCGACGGCACCTGCGTCCTCGCCGTCCCCGGCACCGGCGCCGCCGCCGACGCCGACTGCACGGTCGACTCCGGCGGCGTGTGCACGGTCTCCGGGGCCACGCTCCCCGCCGGGGCGCGTTGCGCCGGCCTGGCCACGAACGGGTCCTACACCCTCGAGCAGCTGAGCTCGGGCTCCTGGTCGGTGGCCGTGCGGCCCCCTGACGGCAGCGAGTACCTGCCGGTGGCCGCGGTGAGTCTCGTGCTTGAGCCGGGCGAGCTGCGCCGGTACGACGCCACGCTCAACCGCCTGGGCCGCGTCGACCTCACCGTGCTCTACGACCGCGGTGGCGGCGTCCTGGAGCCGGCGGCCGGTGCCGCGGTCACGCCGGTGCGCCTCGCCGGCGACACCCCGGACGCGGTGACCACCGGCCCCACCGGGCTGGCCGGCCTCACCCACCTCACGCCGGGCAGCTACCGCCTCGAGGTCGCCTACACGCCGCCGGGCAGCGGCCGTACCTACACGGGGGCCACGCCGGTGCTCACCGTCGGGCTCAACCAGGAGGTCACCCGCCAGCTCGTCCTCACGGGCGGCACCGGCTACGCGGTCGACGGGGCGGTCTTCACCAACCTCGGGGCGGGCGGCACACCGCCGGTGGCGGGTGTGTCCGTCTCGGTCAACGGCATCACCGGCTACGCGGGCCTCGTCCCGGTCCGCGAGACGGTGACGATGACCACCGGCGCGGCGGGCCAGTTCGAGGTGGTGGCGGAGGACGGCTCCCCCGACGTCCCGGGCGACCCGACCGGCCGGATGACCTTCGTCAGCGACCGCGTCTCGATCACCGTCGAGGACCCGCTCGGACGCTACGCCCCGCTGAGCCTGACCGACGTGGCGATCACCGAGCCCGCCGTGACACTCGAGCTCGAGCCGCTCGGCCGGCCGGTCGAGATCCTCGTCGACGGCGTCGCGGACGCCGACCGCGCCAACCTCGCGCTCACGGTCACGCAGGCGCCGCCCGGTGCCCAGCGCGCCCGGGTCGCGACGAACGGCTCCGGCGCGGCCACGACCTACGTCTGGCACGACGACCTCGCCCAGCCCTTCGCGGTCCCCGGCGAGTACGGCCGGGGCACGCTCATCCGGCCCGGTCTCTACACGATCACCCCCGAGCTGGGCGGCTACGAGACCAACCCCGTGCAGGTGCTCGTCGCCCCGCGCGGCGAGGGCGTGACCGACCCCGTGAGGATCACGGTCTCGCTCGCGCAGTACGGCCAGCTCGTCGTCGAGGTGGTGCAGACCGGCTCGTGCGCCGACGGAGGGTGCACCCGGGTGCTCGACCCGGTCGTCACGCTCATGCGCCCCCAGGAGGGCGACCGGACCGCCCGGGCGGTGGTCGGCACCAACCGGGTGAACTTCGGTCCCGTGGCACCGGGCACCTACGAGGTCTACGTCCAGGCCGCCGGGCACGAGTTCACGGTCTCGACCATCACCGTGGCCCCGGCCCAGGCCGAGCCGGTCCCCGTGGAGGTCCGGCGCCTGGGCACCATCTCCGGCACCGTGCGGAGCACCGGCGGCGATTCGCTCGCGGGCGTGACGGTGAGCGCCCGGCCACCCGACGGCGGCGAGCCGTTCCTCGCCACGACGGACACGACGGGCTCGTTCCGCATCACGGGCACCGACTCCCGCGAGGGGCTGCGTGAGTCCGACCAGCCCTGGGTGCTCACCTTCGCGGCCGCCGGGTACGTGAGCGACACGGGCGCCTCCCAGCCCAACCGGGTCGAGGTGCTCGTCTCGGAGGGCTCCTCCCCCGCGCCCCTCGACGTCGCCCTGGCGCCGCTCCCGGTGGACGTCTACGTCGACGTCTACGACCCCGACGCCGCCGCCGACGGCCTGGTCGAGGGCCTGAGCGTCACCCTCCTCCAGGGCTCGCGGCGGTACACCGGGGCCGACCTCGACTCCCCCGACGGCCGGTACTACTTCGCCGACGTCGTCCCGGGCGTCTACACGGTGAGCGTGACCGGCGGCGACTACGCCCCGCTCGTCACGACGATCACCGTCCCCGCGAGCGGTGAGGCGACGTCGGTGAGCCTGTCCATCGCCTCCCGGCGCAACACGGTGACGGGCACGATCATGGGCCAGGCCGGCGGTGGGGCCGCCGCACCGGTCGGCGGGGCCACGGTCACGCTCCAGTCCGCGTCGGGCGACACCGAGACGGTGGAGACCGGGAGCAGCGGCGCCGGGGCGGGCCGGTTCACCTTCGACGGCGTCCCCGACGGCGAGTACGTCCTCACCGCCGAGCACCCCTCCTTCGGCCCGGCCGCGAGCCGGTCGGTGAAGGTCGAGCGCGGGCAGGTCCTCACCGTGGACATCGTCCTGTACGCCGCCGCCCGGCAGGTCGAGGTGACGGTGCGCTCGGTCAACGGCTTCGACCTCACCGGCATGCTCGTGCGCCTGGAGCCGCCGGGCGGCCCGGCCGGCTCCCTCGCCCCGCAGCCCGTCGCCCGGGCCACCGACGGCACCTACCGCACGGTCTTCAACCAGGTCCCGCCGGTGAGCGGCGGAGGACCGGACTGGGAGGCGGTCGCCTCCGGCCCGGTGGGCCACCTCGGCACGCACCGGGCGAGCATCTCGGGCACGACGGCGACGATCGACGTCCGCGAGGTCCGCCTGCGGGTCTCGGCGACGGCCGACGGGCCGGAGCCCCCGGCCACCCTCGGGGTGACCGTCCGCTCGACCGGGGACACGCCCGGTACCGAGCTCAGCGTCGGCGTGGGCGGGACGCAGGAGTCGGTGTACCTGCCCGCCGGGAGCCGCTACACCGTCACGGCCACCGCCGTGCCGGGCTGGACCCTCGCCAGCCCGACCGTCGAGGTCGACGCGACCGGCCCGGCCTCCGAGGCCGTCGCCGCCTTCCGGCTGACGAGCGACACCCCGGTCGTCCTGCCCGCCGTCACGACGACGACGGTCGCGGCCGACCGCGCCACGGTGACCACCGGCGGGTCCGTCACCCTCACCGCCCGGGTGGCATCGTCCCCGCCGGCGGCGGGCGGGACGGTGACGTTCGTCCACAACGGCCGGGCGCTGGGGCCCGTCGCGCTCACCTCGGGCACGGCCACCGCCGTCGTCCCCGGCCTCACCGCCGGGATCCACGAGTTCTCCGCGACGTACTCCGGCGCCACGGGCTTCGCGCCCTCGGCGACGGCGGCCTCGGCGTTCGTCCTCGCGGCCGACCCGGGGACGGCGCCGTCGAGCGTCGCGCTCTCCGCGGCAGCCGGCGCCGGCTCCGTGACCTTCACGGTGACCCCGGACGTCCCGGGCGTCGTACGCGTCGTCGTCACCGGGCCTGCCGGCACGGTGCTCGAGGCCGACGCCTCCGGGCCCGTCAGCCTCACGTGGACGGCGGCGCCCGGGACCTACAGCGCCTACGCCCAGCTCTTCCCGCGGGACCCCGGCCGCGCCCCGAGCACGTCCTCCCCGGTGCCCTTCACGGTCCTGGCGGAGCCCTGACGCCTCGGTGTGGACTTCTGGACCTGTGAGGTCCAGAAGTCCACA
>NZ_VDFS01000024.1:0-11886 GCF_006151955.1 Georgenia sp. 311
CCGGGGGTGAGCCGACGGTGACGTACGTCGGGCCGGCCCGACGTACGTCGGACCGGCCCGTCATCGGAGTGCTGGATCAGCGCACCGGCGTGTCAGTGCCCTGCCAGACGTTGCTGTCGTCCCACCGGCTGGCGTCGGCGAGGTTGCCGACGGCGCCGTAACGGTAGTTGGGACCGAACTGGTTCCTGCTGTACCGCGCACTGTCGACGATGCCCTTGCCCCCGTTGATGGTGAAGTTCCCTCCGTTGAAGAGGTTGTCCTCCACCACGAGGTTGCTGATGGGGTCGTCACCGAGCAGCGAGCCGATCTGGATCGCCGCGTTCATCGGGTCGTCCGTCGCCGCCCGGTAGGCCTGGAAGTTGTTGCCCCGGATGGTGATGTTGTCACCCTTGCGGATCTGCAGGGCGTCGTGGTGGCCACCGGGCTGACGGAAGAGGTCGTGGATGTAGGTGTCCTCCACGGTGACGTTGTCCGCCTCGATCCGGATACCGTCCTCGGCGGAGTGGATGTCCGCCCCACGTAGAGTTCCGGCCCCCTTGAAGAAGACCCCGATGCCGGTGCCGTCCTGGTTGTCGATCTCGACGTTCTCGATGAGTGCCCCCGTGACGCCCTTCTCCACCTTGACGGGGTACTGGGGCGTGCCGGTCTCGATCAGCGAGTTGCGGATGGTGACGTCGTCGGCGGCGATGGTGACAGTGCCGCGGATGTGCATGCCCTCGACGACGGTGCCCGGCTCCGTGATGGTCAGGCCGCCGGAGTCCGTGAGCCTGACGCCGTCGGGAACACCGGTCGTCTCCGCGGTCGGGAACCCGTCGCGGCCGGACTCGGGCCCCGGCGCGGGCTCCGGCAGCACCGACTCACCGAGCTGGCCGGCGTTGAGCTCGAACGGCACGCCGTCGACCGTGCTGTCGACGACGACGGCGGGCGACTTGTCCGAGGACATGAAGTCGTTGCGGCATCCCTCGATAGCGACGCCTTCGGCGTAGTAATTGCCGAACGTGATGCCGTTCGTCTTCTTCGGGTTCTCGCAGTTCACGGTCGAGTGGAGGATCTGTGCGTTCTCGACGTCCGAGTCGACGCGGATGCTGTGGTTGCCGCCGTAGGTGACCCGCGTGTTCATGATGGTCACGTCGTCGGCCTTGATGTGAATGTTGCCGTGGACGTCGAGTCCGTCGATGACGGTGCCGTCCTCGGTGATCGTCAGGCTTCCGGAAGGTGTGAGGGTGGTTCCATCGGGGACTCCGGCCGTCACGGCGGCGGCGGGGGCTGCGACGGTGATCGCTCCCCCGAGCGCGACGGCGACGGCCGCGAGTATGTGTGTGGCTCGCATGGGTACTCTTTTCATTTGGGAGGGAGGCGTGCCTGAGCACGCCTGTATGGGGATCCCGCCCGGTCCCCCGTGAACGCCCCCACTGTAACCAGATCGTTACATGCCAAATCGGCCCAAAGTCCCAAAACCGGGACAGATGGGCTCAAATCGCCTGGTCAGCGAATAGCCGTCGAGCAATTAGTGAGAATCGTCACACCCTTCCGAGAGTGAATTCTCGGGTGCTTTCTGCTCGTTGGACGCGCCGTGACATCGCCGCCATGAGGTCCGCCGCGGTGAGCTCCCCGGGCAGTCTGCGGACCGCCAGTCCGCGCCGGTCCAGCTCGCGCGCGATGAGCTCCTGGTGGTCGTCCACGTGCTCGCCCTCGCTCCGCCGGCGCGGCAGCACCACGGGGGTGCGACCGGCGTCCAGCGCCGTGAGGCACGAGCCGATCCCGGCGTGCGCGACGACGAGGTCGGCGTCGGCGATCGCCCTGCGCAGCTCTGCCGCGGGGACCTCCGCCCGGCCGTCGAGCGGCAGGCCCGAGCAGTCGGTGACGCCCACCTGCCAGAGCACCTCGGCGTCCGGCGCCAGGACCTGGGGCAGCGCGCGGAGCACGGCCTCGAGCGCCCGGCGGAACCCGTAACGGCGCATCGTCCCGAGGGTGACCACCACCCGGTGCGCTGCCCCGGAGGGCGCGGCGGGCGCGGCGGGCACGGCCTCGTACCCGTCGAACAGGGAGCCGCGGAACTGCCAGCGATCGCCCGCCCACGCGGGGTACTGGCTGTAGGTGCTGGTTCCCGGCACCCGTGAGACGAGCCGGCCGGTGAGGCTGGGGCCGTCCGCGCGCGCGGCACTCTCGACGTAGTGGGTCTGCAGCCCCAGCGCGCGGGCCACCGGGAGGAAGGCGAGCGCGATGCCCGAGCCGGTGCTCACCACCACGTCGTAGCGGCCCGCGCGCAGGATCTGGCGGGCGCCCACCATCGCCCTCGCGACCTGCCCGTACCCGCGTGGCGGGATGTAGGGCACGTGGTGGACCACCTGCCCGGCGAGGAGCGAGCGGGACTGCGCCTCGTCGAAGGTCGCCCACTCGACCTCGTCGAAGGGTGGTCGGAAACGCTCGTGGAGACGCCACAGCTGCTCGAGGTGACCTCCGGTGGAGGCCACGAGCAGCGCGCGCCTGCGGCGCGGGGCGCCCGCGCGTGCGGACGCTGCGGTGATGGATCTGACGGAGCTCACGTGGGCCCTCCCCGACGGAAGCAGCGGCCGGCCGGGACACGCACCTGCCGGCCGACGGATGCAGTGATCAGCCCACCACCTCCCCGACCCCGGCGACCCCGCACGCCCGGGTGATCGGGAGCCGAATCGGAGCTCGCCGGGGGGTGAGACCCGCTCAGTCGTCGAGCAGCGACAGCTCGCGGGCACGCTCCAGGGCGTGCGCCCGGTCCGAGACACCGAGCTTGCGGTAGATCCGCCGCACGTGGGTCTTCACGGTCGACTCCGACAGGTAGAGCCGTCGTCCGATGTGCGCGAGCGGCACGCCGGCGCGCAGCTCACGGAGCACCCGCATCTCGGCGACGCTCAGCTGCCCTGCCCGCAGCGGCTCGGGGAAGACCGTGTCGGTGCCCGCGAGCGGAGGCTGGTCGAGGAGCTCGCGGGCCCAGGACCCCGCGGGCGCGATGGCCTCGAGGTCGGCCCGCGGGACCGTGATGAACGGGCTGAGCACACCGGTGTCCGCGGCGATGCTCACGGCGTTCGCCAGGTGGTCGACGGCGGCCTCGCGCTGTCCAGAGCGCCACGCCGCGCACGCGTGCAGGAGGAGCAGCTCCAGGCCCACGCGCGGCCTGGTCCCGGCGTGCGACGCGGCCTGCTCCGTCAACCGCAGTGCCTCCGCGTACGCGCCGACGTAGAAAGCGTGGCGCGCGCGCGAGGCGAGCGACCACGAGTCACCCCCGTGCGTGCCGACCAGCAGCGCCCCCGCACGGTCGATCCGGCCCTCGGCGAGCGCGAGGTCGACCTGCAGGGCCCCGACGGAGGCCCGGACGACCTCCTCCTGCTCCCCCTCGTGGTCACCCGTCCGCCGCTGGAGCTCGGCCCGGACGCGTTCGAGCCGTCCGAAGAGGATGTCCGCGAACGCCGCCGCCACACGGCTGAGTGCCGCGAGCGGCGCGAGGCCGTGCTCCAGACCCGCCTGCGGCGGCTCCGGCCAGGGGGTCTCCTCCATGCGCAGGCCTCGCACCAGGGCGAGCGTCAGCGGCTCCGCGACCTCCTCCAGGCGCGACGGCGGGACCGGGAAGCGGGCGGCGTGCTCGGTCCACATCTCGGCCACCCGGATGTGACCGAGGAGCGCCATCGCGAGCGCGGTCGCGCTCGCCGCCTCCCGCGCAGCCGGGGCGTCGCCGAGCCGCTCGGCCTCCTGGCAGGCGAGCGCGAAGCCGTACACCGCACCGACGCCGTCGTTGTCGTAGAGCAGGGACAGCGCCCACTGGGTGAGCAGCTCTGGCACGGCACGCTCGACGTGCGGGGCGTGCTGGCCGTGCTCGCCGCTCGTGAGCGTGCTGTCGAGCCGGCCGAGGAGGATGTCCTCGGCCCCGAACGTCGGTGTGCCGTCGAAGCGCAGCGCGAGGCGTTGCGTCGTCGTCATCGACCCGACCGGGATGCGGGCCCTCGGCGTGAGCAGCCCACCACGCAGCGCTGCCTCCGCCTGGACCGCCACGGCCCGGTCGAGCACGTAGTCACGGGCGACCACGAGACGAGGGCTCGAGGCGACGAGCTCCCGGGGCATGGCCTGCACCGCCGCGGTGACCTGGCCGGTGTGCCGCCGCAGCAGCTGAGCCCAGTTCTCCTCGAGGATCGCGAGCACGAGCGGCCACGACTCGGCCCGCATCGCGTACCGCAGCGCCTCCTCCGGGCGCTGCTGTCGGCGCCGCCGCCGGCTCACCCGCTCGTTGAGCTCCCGGTAGCGTTCCGGGTCCTCGGTGCGCAGGTTCTCCACGATCGCCGTGCGCAGCCCGTCCGGGTACACGGCGTACCCGTTCGCGCGGACCATCGTGAAGGAGCTCGCCATGACGAGCTCGGCGGCGGCCCGCTGCTCCGGGTCGTCGAAGAGCACCGGCAGGTCGTCGCGCTGGACCGGACCGGGGACCGCCAGCGCCCTGACGATCGGACCCCACTTCTGCTGCTCCGGGTCGGCGAGGATGAGGGAGACGTACCGCGCCGCCCCGGCCGGCTCGGTGACCAGCCGCCCGTCGGGTCCGCGCCGCGTGTCCAGCAGCGCCGCCCGGACCAGCGCCGGCCAGCCCGCGTAGTCCGCGACCAGCCGGGCCAGCTCGTCCTCCTCCGCGCTCAGACCCAGGCGCGTGGCGAGGAGCCTGGCCTCCGCGGTCGTGAGCAGGAGCTCGGGCACCCCGAGCACCGTCGTGTCCACGGTCGCCGGCCCGATGCTGACGATCGGGGTGTCCACCCGGGTGAGGACGACGAGGTGGACGAGCTCGTGGGCCTGGGCGAGCTCGACGAGCTCGGCGTCGACCGCGTGGTCGGTGAGGTTGTGCAGGCCGTCGACGACGACGACGAGCCGTCGGCCCAGCTGCCGCAGGACCTGGTCGACCGCCCCCCGGTCGGGGGCGACCGTCGGCTCAGTGAGGCCCACGGACACGAGCGAGGCGTGCATCGCGGCCCACAGCTCGGCGGGCGTCGTGTGCTCGGGCAGCGTGAGCCACAGCGCGGTGCGGTCGTCGAGCGCGCCGCTGCGCAGCCAGTAGGCGACGGTGCTCGTCTTGCCGAACCCGCGCGGGGCGCGCAGGACGACGAGCGGCGGCAGGTGACGCACAACCTCCTGGGCGGCAGGCGTCGGGCAGAAGATGCTCGGGACTCGTGGCAGGCCACTATGACGGCTCCCCCGGTCCGGCACGGGTCAGCTCCGTCCTCGGACGAGGCCGCGGCTGAGGACGAGCGCCTCGTCGCGGCTCGAGGCGCCGAGCTTGCGGTAGACGTGCCGCAGGTGGGTCTTGGCGGTGTTCACCGACATCCCCAGGGCCGCCGCGACCCCGGCGGGACCGGGGCAGTCCTGGAGGGCGGCGAGGACCTGCAGCTCACGGGCGCTGAGCTCGGTCGGCCCGGGCACGGCGGCGGCCACGGGGCGCTGGAGCGAGGCCTCGGCCGTGGACGGCAGCGGACGCAGCGCGAGCAGCTCGGGGTCGTGGCCCGCGAGCGCGGCGAAGACCTCCGGAGCCATGAGTGCGAACGGTCGGCGCTGCCCGGTCTCGTACGCCACCCGGACCGCGCGTCCGAACCGTCGCCGCGCCGCCGTGGTCTGCCCGAGCCGGTAGAGCGAGCCCGCGATGACGAGCTCGCTGGAGACCCGGCTGCGGGCGGTCATCCGCGCGTCCGCCAGGCCGCGCGAGGCGGCATCGATCGCCTCCTGGTCCCGGCCCTGGGCCTGGAGGAGGTAGGCGCGCGTCGCGCTCGAGACGAAGGAGTCGGTGAGCCGCTCGAAGACCTGCTCCGCGACGTCGACCATCCCCCCGGCCACGAGCAGCTCGACGAGCTGGGTGGCGATCGTCGACTCGGCGATCCCGCCGGGCTCGAGGTGTCGCATCGCTGCGCGCAGCTGGCCCACGATGCGGGCCTGGTCCTCCGGGCTGCCGTACACCGAGGCGTACAGGCCGCGGATGATGATGCCCAGTGCCCACAGCTCATCACGCCGGACCGGCTCGAGCATGGCGCCGACGGCGTCCTCGGCGTCCGGACGCATCGCGTCCACGCTGGCCATCGCCCGCATGATCCGCGCGCTGACCCGGACGAGCACACTGACGTCGTCGTCGTCCCCACCGGCGACGACGTCGGCCAGCTCCGGGTCATCGAGGAGGGCGAGCGCGAGGTCGGCCTCCCCGTGGATCGCCTTCGCGGTGAGCATGCCGCCGATCCCCATGAGCCGGGCGGTGCGGTCGTCGTGCGCCAGGCCGTGGTCACGCACCCGCTCGAAGGCGTACGCAGCCGCCTCGTTCTCGCCTGCGAAGACCGCCGCGAGGCCCGACTGGACCAGGACGAGCACCTCGTCGGTGGTCTCCTCCATCTCACGCCAGCGCTGCTGCACGGCGGCGTCGACGAAGTGCGCACCGGTCGGCTTCCACTCACTCGCGCGCAGCCCGGCCCCGCCCGCCATGCGCGGCAGGTGACGGCGCACCACCTGGAGCCGGGGCTCGGACTCGAGCAGGTCGCGGGGGAACTCCAGGGCGACCTCGATCAGCCGCTCGGGGTGCCCGGTGACGAGGCCGGCCCACTCCTCCTCGATGATCCGCAGCGCCGTGTCCCACTCCCTGGCCCGCACGGCGTGCCCGAGCACGCCGACGGGGCCCTCCTCCTCGGCGGCGAGGGCCATCAGCGCGATGTGGACCTCCCGCTCGAGCTCGGGGTGGCGCTCGACGCCGACCCGGCGCAGGGCCTCGCGGACGGCCGGCGGGTAGGAGTAGCGCAGCCCGTTGACGGTGTCCCGCTCCCGCAGCAGCCCGCTGAGGCGCAGGTTGCGCAGCTCGCGGATGCCGGTGCCGTCCGGGACGATCGCGCGGGCGGCGGAGGCGGAGAACTCGTCGGGCACCGAGGTGCGCAGCAGGAACTCACGCAGGGCCGCCGAGCGGACGTCGGCGAGGAGTGTGTCGATGTACCCGTCGACCGTCTCCGCGTCGACCCGCACCTCGTGCCCGCCGACGGCGGCGGCCGCGACGCACGCCCGGACGGCGGCCGGCCAGCCACCGAGCTCGACGACCACCTGGTCGGCCTGGTCCTGGGTGATCGCGACCCTGTGCCGCTCGGCGAGCGCGATGACGTCGTCGGGGTGCATGGCGAGGTCGGCGGGGCGCACGACGGTGATGTCGACCGACAGCGCCCCGGTGGTCTCCAGGGAGCGCAGGGCCCGGGTCGCGACGACGAGCTCGAGCGCGGGACTGGTGCGCACGAGCTCGAGGAGGTCGTCGTCGATCTCCGCGCGTCCGTCGAGCAGCCCGGCCTCGTGGTAGTTGTCCAGGACGATGCGCAGCGTGTCCTCGCGGCCGCTCACGGACCGGAGGACGGCCGACTGCTCGGCGCCCCCGCGCGCGACGTCACCGGCGCCGTCCTGCGCGGCGAGCCCTGCCCGCACGAGCGCGTCGCGCACGGTGCACCAGAAGCCGCTCGGCAGCCGCGCCTCGGCGTCGAGCGGGACGTAGAGCGTCTCGACGTCGTCGGTCTGGCGCGAGAGCCACTCCACGAGCGCGGTCGTCTTCCCGTACCCGCGCGGACCTCGCAGGACCGTCAGCGGGGCACGGGACTCGAGTGCGGCGAGGACCCGCGGCGCGACGTGCGCCGTCCGGCTGGCACGCGGAAGCGGACCCCGCACCCGCCGCCCGCCACCCATGTCCTTATCATGACAGAGGGGTGAACCGTACGTTTCGACTTTCGAGCTCAGCGGCCCCACCGTCGGGCGCCGTGAGCACCCACAGGCCCTCCTCGAGCACCGCGACAGTGTGCTCCCAGTGCGCCGATCGCGCGCCGTCGGCCGTGACGACGGTCCAGTCGTCCGCCAGGATCCGGGTCTCGATGGCGCCTCGGGTGATCATCGGCTCGATGGCCAGGCACATGCCCGGCCGCAGCCGCGGCCCACGGCGGGCAGTGCGGTAGTTGAGCACGTCGGGCGGCTGGTGCATCGCCGAGCCGATCCCGTGGCCGACGTAGTCCTCGATGACGGCGAGCGGGGCGTGGCCGGCAGCCTCGTGCGCGGCCACCGCGTCCTCGACCGCCTCACCGACGACGTCGATGCGGGTCGCGCCGTCGAGCGCGGCGATCGCGTCCCACATGGCCCTGCGGGTCGTCTCGCTCAGCGCGAGGTCCTCGGGGTCCGCCTCGCCCAGCACCATGGTGAAGGCCGCGTCCCCGTGCCAGCCGTCGACGACGGCGCCGCAGTCGAAGGAGACGACGTCACCGTCGGCGAGCACGCGGCTGCCCGGGATGCCGTGGACGACCTCCTCGTTGACGGAGATGCACACGTGCGCCGGGTAGCCGTGGTAGCCGAGGAAGTTCGACCGGGCGCCGGCCCGCTCGAGGACACCGCGTGCGACGTCGTCGAGGTCGGCCGTGCTCACGCCGGGGGCTGCCGCCTCGCGCAGCGCCGCGTGGATGTCCGCGACGACGAGGCCGGCCCGCCGCATGACCCGGACCTGGTCCGGGGTCTTGTACTCGATGCGCTCGCGCATCAGCCCGCGTGGAGCGCGCCGAGCAGACGCTCGGTGACCTCCTCGACGGCGCCGATCCCGTCGACGCGCGCGAGGATGCCGCGCTCGGCGTAGTGGTCGGCGAGCGGGGCGGTCTGGTCGTGGTAGACCTCGAGCCGGCGGCGGATGACCACGTCCGTGTCGTCCGCGCGGTTCTGCTCGGCCGCACGGCCGAGGAGGCGCTGGACGACGACCTCGTCGTCGGCGGTGAGCTCGATGACGGCGTCCAGGGCGAGGCCGTTCGCGGCGAGCATGTCGTCGAGCTCACGCACCTGGTCCAGCGTGCGCGGGTAGCCGTCGAGGAGGAACCCCTCGGCGGCGTCCTCGCGGGCCAGCCGGTCGCGGACCATCGCGTTGGTGATCTCGTCCGGGACGTACTCCCCCGCGTCCATGTACCGCTGCGCGCGGCGGCCGAGCTCGGTGCGCTCGGCGACGTTGCTGCGGAAGATGTCGCCGGTGGAGATCGCCGGGATGCCGAGCTCGGCGCTCAGGCGGGCGGCCTGGGTGCCCTTGCCCGCTCCGGGCGGGCCGAGGAGGACGAGGCGGCGGCTCATCGCAGGAACCCTTCGTAGTGACGCTGCTGGAGCTGGGAGTCGATCTCCTTGACGGTCTGCAGACCGACGCCCACGACGATGAGGATCGACGTGCCGCCGAGCGCGAAGCCGACGGTGTCGGGCAGGTTGAGCGCCGCGAACACGATGACCGGGAAGATCGCGATGAGCGCGAGGTACAGCGCGCCGGCCGTCGTGATGCGGGAGATGACGTACTGGAGGTACTCGGCCGTCGGGCGGCCCGCGCGGATGCCGGGGATGAACCCGCCGTAGCGCTTCATGTTGTCCGCGACGTCGTCGGGGTTGAACGTGATCGACGTGTAGAAGAACGCGAAGAACAGGACGAGGAAGAAGTAGATCACCATGTACAGCGGCGCCGACGGCGAGAGCAGGTTGAGGGAGATCCACTGGACCCAGCCCTCGGTCTGGTCGCCGAACTGGGCGAACAGGCCCGGCAGCGCGAGCAGCGACGACGCGAAGATCACCGGGATGACGCCGGCCATGTTGATCTTGATCGGGATGTAGGTGCTCGACCCGCCGTACATGCGCCGTCCGACCATGCGCTTGGCGTACTGGACCGGCACGCGGCGCTGGGACTGCTCGACGAAGACGACGAGCAGCGTGATGACGAGCAGCAGCGCGACGACGATCGTCACGTTGGCGATGCCGTTGGCGGCACCACCCACGGACCACAGCGCCGACGGGAAGCCGGCCGCGATCGAGGTGAAGATGAGAAGCGACATGCCGTTGCCGACGCCGCGCTCGGTGATGAGCTCGCCGAGCCACATGATGAAGCCGGTGCCGGCGGTCATCGTGATGATCATGAGGATGATCGTCATCACCGAGTCGTTCGGGATGAGCGGCACGGGGCAGCCGGGGATGAGGTTGCCGCTGCGGGCCATCGTGATCATCGTCGTCGACTGCAGGATGGCGAGGAAGATCGTCAGGTAGCGCGTGTACTGGGTGAGCTTGGCCTGGCCGGCCTGGCCCTCCTTCTGCAGCGCCTCGAACCGCGGGATGACCACGCGGAGCAGCTGCACGATGATGCTCGCGGTGATGTAGGGCATGATGCCCAGCGCGAAGATCGAGAGCTGGAGCAGGGCTCCACCCGAGAACAGGTTGACGAGGCCGAGCAGGTCGTTGGTGCTGCCTGCGGCGTCGAGACACTGCTGCACGTTCGGGTAGGACACCCCGGGGGTGGGGACGACGGACCCGAGGCGGAAGATCGCCATGATCCCCAGCGTGAAGAGCAGCTTGCGCCGCAGGTCCGGCGTACGGAACGCCTGGGCGAATGCGCTGAGCAATCTTCCTCCTGGAATGCATCGTCACGTCATGGGGCTACCTTGCCCCCGAACGGCGGTCTGGGCCGCCACGTACTGTACCCGCTCACGCCCTGCGAACGTAACGACGCCCAGGGACGAGAACGGGCGGCCCGGAACTCCGGACCGCCCGTTTCCGTGCGACGGCTCAGCCCTGGGTCAGAGACCCGCCTGCCGCCTCGATCTTCTCCTTCGCCGACGCCGACCAGGCGTCGACGACGACATCGAGCTTGACGCTGATCTCGCCGCTGCCCAGCACCTTGACGGGCTGGTTGGCGCGCACGGCGCCCTTGGCGACGAGGTCCTCGGCGTTCACCGCACCACCCTCGGGGTAGAGGGCGGCGAGACGGTCGAGGTTGACGACCTGGTACTCGACGCGGAAGGGGTTCTTGAACCCGCGGAGCTTGGGCAGCCGCATGTGCAGCGGCATCTGCCCGCCCTCGAACCCGGCCTTGACCTGGTAGCGGGCCTTGGTGCCCTTGGTACCGCGACCCGCGGTCTTGCCACGCTTGCCGCCCTCACCACGACCCACACGGATCTTGGCGCTCTTGGCACCCGGGGCGGGACGCAGGTGGTGCACCTTGAGGGTGCGGGGCTGCGCGGGGGTCTGCTTGGACTCTGCCATGTCAGTCCACCTCCTCGACGGTGACCAGGTGAGCCACGGTCGTGATCATGCCGCGGACCTCGGGACGGTCCTCACGCACGACGCTACGGCCGATACGACCCAGGCCGAGCGTGCGCAGCGTCTGGCGCTGGTTCTCCTTGCCGCCGATGGCGGACTTGGTCTGCGTGACCTTGATCTGAGCCATCAGGCACCGACCTTCCCGGCCTCGGCCTGCTTCTCCTCGCGGACCTTGTCCTCACCCTCCGCACGGCGGCGGAGCATGACGGCGGGGGCGACGCGCTCGAGCGGGAGGCCGCGGCGGGCCGCGACGGACTCGGGCTGCTCGAGGTTGCGCAGCGCCTGCACGGTGGCGTGGACGATGTTGATCGCGTTCTCGGACCCGAGCGACTTGCTCAGCACGTCGTGGATGCCGGCGCAGTCGAGGACGGCGCGGACCGGACCACCGGCGATGACACCGGTACCCGGGGCGGCGGGGCGCAGGAAGACCACGCCGGCCGCAGCCTCGCCGGTGACGGCGTGCGGGATCGTCTTCTGGATGCGGGGGACGCGGAAGAAGTTCTTCTTCGCCTCCTCGACACCCTTCGCGATGGCGGCCGGCACCTCCTTCGCCTTGCCGTAGCCAACGCCGACCGTGCCGTCACCGTCGCCGACGACGACCAGGGCGGTGAAGCTGAAGCGACGACCACCCTTGACGACCTTCGACACGCGGTTGATGGTCACGACGCGCTCGATGAACTCGTTCCTCGGCTCGGCGCCGCGACGGCCGCCCTCGTTCCGGCGGCCGCCGGAACGCTCGCGCTCGCCGCCGGTGCCGGTACCGGTACCGGAACCGGTCCTGCT
>NZ_VDFS01000024.1:12189-26241 GCF_006151955.1 Georgenia sp. 311
TCAGATGTTCCTTTGCTCTCGTACGTTCACGCGGGTCACAGGGCGAGCCCGCCCTCGCGCGCACCTTCGGCGACGGCCGCGACACGACCGTGGTACTTGTTCCCGGCGCGGTCGAACACGGCGACCTCGATGCCGGCAGCCTTGGCCCGCTCGGCCAGGAGCTCACCGACGCGGCGTGCCTTGGCGACCTTCTCGTCGCTGGACGCACGCAGGTCGGCCTCGAGGGTCGAGGCGGAGGCGATCGTCGTACCGGTGGTGTCGTCCACGAGCTGCGCGACCATGTGGCGCGCCGAACGGGTGACGACGAGCCGCGGACGCGCCGCGGTGCCGGAGATGTGCTTGCGGACACGCATGTGACGGCGCGTCCGAGCGGCGTTCTTGCCCTTCGCCCTCTTGACGGTGACAGCCATCACTTACCTGCCTTTCCGGCCTTGCGGCGGACCTGCTCGCCGGCGTAGCGCACACCCTTGCCCTTGTAGGGCTCGGGCTTGCGGATCTTGCGGATGTTCGCGGCGACCTCGCCGACCTGCTGCTTGTCGATCCCGGAGACCGTGAGCTTGGTCGGGGCGTCGACGGTGACCGTGATGCCCTCCGGCGGGTTGATGACCACCGGGTGGGAGAAGCCGAGCGCGAGCTCGACCGAGCTGCCCTTGGCGACGGCGCGGTAACCCGTGCCGACGATCTCGAGCTTGCGCTCGTAGCCCTGCGTCACACCCGTGACGAGGTTGGAGATGAGCGTGCGGGTGAGGCCGTGCAGCGACCGCGACTCGCGCTCGTCGTTCGGCCGACTCACCAGGATCGCGCCATCGTCGTCGCGAACGACCGTGATGGGCTCGGGGACCGTGTGGGACAGGGTGCCCTTGGGACCCTTGACCGTCACGAGACGCCCCTCGATGGTGACGTCGACGCCTGCAGGAACCGGGACCGGGACCTTTCCGATGCGGGACATAGTGTCTACTCCTTCCCGATCACCAGACGTAGGCGAGGACTTCCCCGCCAACGCCCTTGGTCTGAGCCTCGCGGTCCGTGAGGAGTCCGGAGGAGGTGGACAGGATGGCCACACCGAGGCCGCCGAGAACGCGCGGCAGGTTGGTCGACTTGGCGTACACGCGCAGTCCCGGCTTGGAGACGCGGCGCACGCCGGCGAGCGAACGCTCGCGCTGCGGGCCGAACTTCAGCTGCAGGGTGAGGTTCTTGCCCACGGGCGCGTCCTCGACCTCCCAGCCGGCGATGTAACCCTCGGTCTTGAGGATCTCGGCGATGTTCGCCTTGAGCTTGGAGTACGGCATGGTCACCGACTCGTGGTACGCCGAGTTGGCGTTACGCAGACGCGTGAGCATGTCTGCGATCGGGTCTGTCATTGTCATCGGGGCCTTGGCCCTTCCTCGTCGTGGTTTCCGGTCGCCGGACCTACGACGTAGTCGTTTACCAGCTGCTCTTCGTGATGCCCGGGAGCTGGCCCGCAAGGGCCATCTCGCGCAGGCAGATGCGGCACAGGCCGAACTTGCGGTAGACCGAGTGCGGCCGGCCGCACCGCTGGCACCGGGTGTAGGCGCGCACCGCGAACTTGGGCTTGCGGTTCGCCTTCTGGATCAGGGCGGTCTTCGCCACGTCAGTTCTCCTTGAACGGGAAGCCGAGGTGCTTGAGCAGCGAGCGGGCCTCGTCATCGGTCTTGGCCGTGGTGACGACCGTGATGTCCATGCCGCGCACGCGGTCGATCTTGTCCTGGTCGATCTCGTGGAACATCGACTGCTCGTTGAGACCGAAGGTGTAGTTGCCGTTCCCGTCGAACTGCTTGGGCGAGAGCCCACGGAAGTCGCGGATACGGGGCAGGGCGATCGACAGCAGGCGGTCGAGGAACTCCCACATGCGGTCGCCGCGCAGCGTGACGTGGGCGCCGATCGGCTGACCCTCACGGAGCTTGAACTGGGCGATCGACTTGCGGGCCTTCGTCACCTGCGGCTTCTGGCCGGTGATGAGGCCGAGGTCGCGAATGGCGCCCTCGATGAGCTTGGAGTCGCGAGCCGCGTCCCCGACACCCATGTTGACGACGACCTTGGTCAGCGTCGGGACCTCGTTGATGTTCCCGTGCTGGAACTCCTCGCGCAGGGCGCTACGGATCTCCTCGCGGTAACGGAGCTTGAGCCGCGGGCTCGTGGTTGCGGTGGTGGTCTCAGTCATCTCAGATGTCCTTACCGGAGCGCTTGGCCACGCGGACACGCTGCGTGCGCTCCACGCCGTCGCGCTCGACCGTCTCGGTGCGAATCCCGACCCGGGTGCCCTTCTTGGTCTCCGGGTCGACGACCATGACGTTGCTGACGTGGATCGGGGCCTCGATCGTCTCGATGCCACCGGTGCGCGCGCCCCGGCCGGACTGGCCGACCTTGGTGTGGCGCTTCATGCGCTGGACACCCTCGACGACGACGCGCGAGCGCTCGACGTCGACCTCGAGCACACGGCCCTGCTTGCCCTTGTCACGGCCTGCGATGACGACCACGAGGTCGCCCTTCTTGATCCGTGCCATGTCAGATCACCTCCGGAGCGAGGGAGACGATGCGCATGAACTTCTTGTCGCGCAGCTCGCGGCCCACGGGGCCGAAGATGCGGGTTCCGCGCGGCTCGCCGTCGGCCTTGAGGATGACGGCGGCGTTCTCGTCGAAGCGGATGTAGGACCCGTCCGGGCGGCGACGCTGCTTCGTGGTGCGCACGACGACCGCCTTGACGACATCGCCCTTCTTCACGTTGCCGCCGGGGATGGCGTCCTTGACGGTGGCGACGATGACGTCACCGATACCGGCGTAGCGCCGGCCGGAGCCTCCGAGCACACGGACGCAGAGGATCTCCTTCGCGCCGGTGTTGTCGGCGACCTTGAGTCGCGACTCCTGCTGGATCACTGGTTTCTCCTTGTCGACCTGGTTCTCGCGTGCTGCGCGAGCCTTGGTGAACTAGTTCTCTTCACAGCTCGGTCCGGCTGCCGCCGGGCTGCCTGTCTGTTCCACCTGGCCGGGCGGGCCCGGCCAGGTGGGTCGGCGGGTTACTTCGCCTTCTCGACGATCTCGAGGAGACGCCAGCGCTTGGTCGCGCTCAGCGGCCGGGTCTCCATGATGCGAACGAGGTCGCCGACGCCGGCCGAGTTGGTCTCGTCGTGCGCCTTGACCTTGCTGGTGCGGCGGATGACCTTGCCGTACAGCGGGTGCTTGACGCGGTCCTCGACCTCGACGACGACGGTCTTGTCCATCTTGTCGGACACGACGTAGCCACGGCGAACCTTGCGGTCGTTGCGCTCAGTGGTGGTCTCTGCGGTGTTCTCGCTCATATCGATCACTTCTCGCTGCTGGGCGCGGTGCGGATGCCGAGCTCGCGCTCGTGCACGATGGTGTAGATGCGGGCGATGTCACGCCGCACAGCCTTGAGCCGACCGTGGTCCTCCAGCTGTCCGGTTGCCGAGGAGAAACGGAGCTTGAACAGCTCCTCCTTGGCCTCGGCAAGCTTCTCGGCCAGGGTCTCGTCGGTCATCTCGTCCAGGTCGACCGGGGTCATGCCCTTCGAACCGATAGCCATCAGCCTTCACCACCCTCACGGCGCACAAAACGGGTCTTCATCGGGAGCTTGTGCTGCGCGCGGGACAGTGCCTCGCGGGCGAGCTCCTCGGGGACGCCGGCCAGCTCGAAGAGCACACGGCCGGGCTTGACGTTGGCCACCCACCACTCGGGCGAACCCTTACCGGAACCCATGCGGGTCTCGGCCGGCTTCTTGGTGAGCGGGCGGTCTGGGAAGACGTTGATCCACACCTTGCCGCCACGCTTGATGTGACGGGTCATGGCGATACGGGCGGCCTCGATCTGCCGGTTGGTGACGTAGGCCGGCTCGAGAGCCTGGATGCCGTAGTCACCGAAGGCGATCTCGGTGCCACCCTTGGAGACGCCGGAGCGCTTGGGGTGGTGCTGCTTGCGGAACTTGGTCCGCCGGGGGATGAGCATCTCGCTCAGGCCTCCGTTCCTGACTCGGCGGGGGCGGCGTCCTGCGGAGCGGACGCGCCCTCGGTCTGCTCGGACCGGGGACCGCGACCCTCGGGACGACGGCCACGCGGCCGGTCACCGGCGGCGGCACGGCCACGGCCACGGGGAGCGGCGTCGGCCTGCTCGCGAGCGAACTCGCGCTCGGTCTGGTCGCCCTTGTAGATCCACACCTTGACGCCGATGCGGCCGAAGGTGGTGCGGGCCTCGAAGAAGCCGTAGTCGATGTTCGCGCGGAGGGTGTGCAGCGGCACGCGGCCCTCGCGGTAGAACTCCGAGCGGGACATCTCGGCGCCGCCGAGACGGCCGGAGCACTGGACCCGGATGCCCTTGGCGCCAGCGCGCTGGGCGGACTGCATGCCCTTGCGCATCGCACGGCGGAAGGACACGCGGCTCGCGAGCTGCTCGGCGATGCCCTGGGCGACGAGCTGAGCGTCGATCTCGGGGTTCTTGACCTCGAGGATGTTCAGCTGCACCTGCTTGCCCGTGAGCTTCTCCAGCTCGCCGCGCAGGCGGTCGGCCTCGGCGCCGCGGCGACCGATGACGATGCCCGGACGCGCGGTGTGCAGGTCGACGCGGACCCGGTCACGGGTGCGCTCGATGTCGACCTTGGAGATGCCGGCCCGCTCGAGGCCGGAGGCCATGAGCTTGCGGATGGCGACGTCCTCGCGGACGTAGTCCCGGTAGCGCTGACCAGGCTTGGTGCTGTCAGCGAACCACCGGGAACGGTGGTCCGTGGTGATGCCGAGCCGGAACCCGGTCGGGTTGACCTTCTGACCCACTAGCGGGTCCTCCCCTTCGTTCCAGCGGCGGAAGAGCTCGCGCCGTCGTTGTCGTCGCCCACGTAGACCGTGATGTGGCTGGTCCGCTTGAGGATGCGGCTCGCGCTGCCCTTGGCACGCGGCCGGAAACGCTTGAGCGTCGGACCCTCGTCCACGTAAGCAGCGCTGATGACGAGAGCGTTCTCGTCGAACGCCTCGCCGGCCTGGTCAGCCTTGACGCGCGCGTTGGCGATCGCGCTCTCCACGACCTTACGCACCGTCTCGGCAACCGCCTGGGGGGCGAACTGCAGCACCGTCACGGCCTCGGTGGCGCGCTGTCCACGGATGGTGTCCACGACGCGCCGAGCCTTGAGGGGCGTGACGCGCACATATCGCGCCTGCGCCTTGGCTTCCATCATTCCTGCCTTACTTGTCGGATGTTCGGGTTGCTGGGTTGCCTGTCGCCTCAGCGGCGACGGGCCTTGCGGTCGTCCTTGTCGTGCCCGCGGTAGGTGCGGGTCGGGGCGAACTCCCCCAGCTTGTGGCCGACCATCGACTCGGTGACGAAGACCGGGACGTGCTTGCGGCCGTCGTGGACCGCGAAGGTGTGGCCCAGGAAGTCGGGCGTGATGACCGACCGTCGGGACCAGGTCTTGATGACGTTCTTGGAGCCGGTCTCGTTCGCGGCGTCCACCTTCTTGAGCAGGTGGCCGTCGACGAAGGGACCCTTCTTCAGGCTGCGAGGCATCTCGTCGTACTCCTACTCTCAGCGCTTCTTGCCGGTGCGCCGGCGGCGCACGATGAGCTGGTCGCTCGGCTTGTTCGGACGGCGGGTCCGGCCCTCGACCTGACCCCAGGGGCTGACCGGGTGGCGACCACCGGAGGTCTTGCCCTCACCACCACCGTGGGGGTGGTCGACAGGGTTCATCGCGACACCACGGACGGTCGGGCGCTTGCCCTTCCAGCGCATGCGGCCGGCCTTGCCCCAGTTGATGTTGGACTGCTCGGCGTTGCCGACCTCGCCGATGGTGGCGCGGCAGCGGGAGTCGACCATGCGGATCTCGCCCGAGGGCATACGCAGCGTGGCCATCGTGCCCTCGCGGGCGACGAGCTGGACCGAGGCACCCGCGGAGCGGGCGATCTTGGCGCCGCCGCCCGGCTTGAGCTCGATCGCGTGGATGACCGTGCCGACGGGGATGTTGCGCAGCGGCAGGTTGTTGCCCGGCTTGATGTCGGCCCCGGGGCCGTTCTCGATGACCGCGCCCTGCGTCAGCTTGTTCGGCGCGATGATGTAGCGCTTCTCGCCGTCGGCGTAGTGCAGGAGCGCGATGCGCGCGGTGCGGTTGGGGTCGTACTCGATGTGAGCGACCTTCGCGGGGACGCCGTCCTTGTCGTGGCGACGGAAGTCGATGACGCGGTAGGCGCGCTTGTGGCCGCCACCCTTGTGACGGGTGGTGATGCGGCCGGTGCTGTTGCGCCCGCCGCTCTTGCTCAGCGGGCGGACCAGCGACTTCTCCGGCTGCGACCGGGTGATCTCGACGAAGTCGGCCACGCTCGAGCCGCGGCGGCCCGGCGACGTCGGCTTGTACTTACGGATTGCCATGGGTGTCGATCCTCAATCTCTCCAGTACGCGGCGTCAGCCGGCGACTTCACCGAAGATGTCGATGGTGCCCTCGCGCAGCGTCACGATGGCGCGCTTGGTGTCCTTGCGCTTGCCGAGGCCGGTACGGGTCCGCCGGGTCTTACCCTTGCGGTTGGCCGTGTTCACCGAGCTGACCTTGACTCCGAAGATCGCCTCGACGGCGTTCTTGATCTCGGTCTTGTTCGAGCGCGGGTCGACGAGGAAGGTGTACTTCCCCTCGTCGATGAGGCTGTAGCTCTTCTCCGAGACCACCGGGGCGACGATGACGTCCCGGGGGTTCTTGTTGTGCTCGACGCTCACTTGTCATCCTCCTCGCGCGAACCCGCACCGAGGAGCTCCTCGAGAGCGGCGGCGGTGAACACGACGTCGTCGTTGACGAGGACGTCGTAGGTGTTCAGCTGGTCGACCCAGATGAGGTGGGTGCTGGGCACGTTGCGCAGCGACTTGACCGTGAGCTCGTCGTCACGACGGACCACGATGAGCGCGCTGCGGTCCTCGACGATGTTGCGCAGCGCGGTGAGCGCGGCGGCGGTCGAGGGGGTCTCGGCGGAGACGAGCGAGCTGACGACGTGCACGCGGCCGGCGCGGGCCCGGTCGGAGAGGGCGCCACGGAGGGCGGCAGCCTTCATCTTCTTGGGGGTGCGCTGGGTGTAGTCGCGCGGCACCGGGCCGTGGACGACGCCACCGCCGGCGTACTGCGGAGCGCGGGTCGAGCCCTGACGGGCGCGGCCGGTGCCCTTCTGGCGGTACGGCTTGCGACCACCACCGCGGACCTCGCCGCGGGTCTTGGTCTTCGCGGTGCCCTGACGCGCTGCGGCGAGCTGGGCGACGACGACCTGGTGGATCAGCGGAACGTTCGTGGGGACGTCGAAGATGGCGGCAGGCAGCTCGGCGGAGCCGGTCTTCTTGCCTGCGGCATCCAGGACATCCACGGTCTGGGTGTCAGCCATGGTCACGCCCCCTTCACGGCGGTACGGACGACCACGACGCCGTGCTTCGGGCCCGGGACCGCGCCGGTGATCAGCAGCAGGCCCTTCTCGACGTCGACGGCGTGGATCTTGAGGTTCTGGGTGGTCTGGCGCTTGTTGCCCATGCGACCGGCCATGCGCAGACCCTTGAAGACGCGACCCGGGGTCGAGGCCCCGCCGATCGAGCCGGGCTTGCGGTGGTTGCGGTGCGCACCGTGGGAGGCACCGACGCCGGAGAAGCCGTGGCGCTTCATGACGCCCGCGGTTCCCTTGCCCTTGGTGGTGCCGATGACGTCGACGACGGTGCCGGCCTCGAACGCGTCCGCACGCAGCTCCTGACCGACGGAGAACCCGTCGGCCTCAGAGGTGCGGATCTCCGCGACGTAGCGGCGCGGCGTCGTGCCCGCCTTCTCGAAGTGGCCCTTGAGGGGCTGGGTGACCTTGCGCGGGTCGATCTCGCCGAAGGCCAGCTGGACGGCGCTGTAGCCGTCGGTCTCCTCGGTACGAAGCTGGGTCACCACGTTGGTGCCGACCTGCACGACCGTGACGGGAACGAGGCGCCCTGCCTCGTCCCACACCTGGGTCATGCCGAGCTTCGTGCCGAGCAGCGCCGTGACCGGCGTGCCCGCAGCCTGCTTGGTAAAGGTAGTCATTTGCGGGAACCTCAGAGCTTGATCTCGATGTTGACGTCAGCGGGCAGGTCGAGCCGCATGAGCGAGTCAACGGCCTTCGGCGTCGGGTCGATGATGTCGATGAGGCGCTTGTGAGTGCGCATCTCGAACTGCTCGCGGCTGTCCTTGTACTTGTGCGGTGAGCGAATGACGACGAAGACGTTCTTCTCCGTCGGCAGCGGCACCGGACCCACGACCGTCGCACCAGCGCGAGTCACCGTGTCGACGATCTTGCGCGCCGAGCTGTCGATGACTTCGTGGTCGTAGGACTTGAGCCTGATGCGGATCTTCTGTCCCGCCATGGCGTCGTCTAACCTCTCTCGTACCGCTCTGTTACCGTCCCCCGCGCTCGGGCGTGTCGCCTGTGACGCTCACACCTGACCGCGGCGCATCGTCGATGCGGGGCCCTTGTACTTGCTGTGGAGCCTGGGCTCGGGGCCCGACTCGGATCTTTGCTCGGGACACTCGGTCCCAGGCAACCGGAACAGTCTGCCAGACCGACACGCCGCATGGCGAATCGAGTCCGGCGAACGCCGGTGTGTTCTTGGTCATCGGGGAAACGCGGAGCTCCCCGACGAGGTGTGCTGCGGCCGGCTGCCCGACGCGCGGGCCAGCGTGACCGCGGCCAACGACAAACTCTACCAGCCCGCGCGCCTCCTTGACGAGACGCCCTCCCGTGACCTCGCCCACCAACCCCGCCAACCCCGCCGACCCTCACCCCGGCCCCCACAGGCCTCCCCCGCCCCCACACCGCCCTCCCCCGCCCCACACCTACACCGCCCTCCCCCGCGACAGCCGAGTTCCGCGCGACAGCCGACTTCCGCGCGAGAGCGGACTTCCGCGCGAGAGCGGACTTCCGTGCGAGAGCGGACTTCCGCGCGACAGCCGACTTCCGCGCGAGAGCGGACTTCCGAGCGCGAGCTGACTGCCTGCGAGGTCGCACATTCCGTTCACGGGTGCACTGATGTTTCGAACGACCTCGGACGGAACGTACGAAGCGGGCACCCGCACCTCACTGAGGCCATAGCAGTACCGTGCCGGCCTGCCTGCGGTCCGTGGCCTCGTCCGGAGCACCGCTCGAGCGAAGAAGCCCGCTCACGCCCGCAGCTCCGTTGTTGCGCACGATCCAGCTCTCGCGACAAAATCCCGCTCTCGTGCAGAAGTCGGCTGTCGCACAGAAGTCGGCTGTCGCGCAGAAGTCGGCTGTCGGCGCGGGGGTGCTGGCCGGGGGGCCTGGGGGGCCCCGTGGGGAGGCGGGTGCTCGGGGGCGTGCCCGGCTGGGGCTTGGGGTGTCCGGAGCCTCAGCGGGGGGCTTGGGCAGAAAGGGCGAAGGGCCCGGCGAGCGGTGCTCGCCGAGCCCTTCGGGGTGCCGGACTCACGTCCGGCGGGAGATCACTTGAGGATCTTGGTGACGCGGCCGGAGCCAACGGTGCGGCCACCCTCACGGATGGCGAAGCCGAGGCCCTCCTCCATCGCGATCGGCTGGATGAGGCTGACCGTCATCTCGGTGTTGTCGCCGGGCATGACCATCTCGGTGCCCTCGGGCAGCTGGATGACGCCGGTGACGTCGGTGGTGCGGAAGTAGAACTGCGGACGGTAGTTCGAGTAGAACGGGTTGTGACGCCCGCCCTCGTCCTTGTTGAGGATGTAGACCTGGGCCTCGAAGTCGGTGTGCGGGGTGATGGAACCCGGCTTGCACACGACCTGGCCGCGCTCGACGTCCTCGCGCTTGATGCCGCGCAGGAGCAGACCGACGTTCTCGCCGGCCTCGGCGGTGTCGAGGAGCTTGCGGAACATCTCGACGCCGGTGACGGTCGTCTTGAGGTTCTTCTCCTTGATGCCGACGATCTCGACCTCGTCGTTGACCTTGAGCGTGCCACGCTCGACACGACCGGTGACCACGGTGCCGCGGCCGGTGATCGTGAAGACGTCCTCGATGGGCATGAGGAACGGCTTGTCGACGTCACGCTCGGGGGTCGGGACGTTCTCGTCCACGGCGTCCATGAGCTCCTCGACGGCGGCGACCCACTTCGGGTCACCCTCGAGGGCCTTGAGCGCGGAGACGCGCACGACGGGGGCGTCGTCGCCGGGGAAGCCCTGGCTGGAGAGCAGGTCGCGGACCTCGACCTCGACGAGCTCGAGGATCTCCTCGTCGTCGACCATGTCGGACTTGTTCAGCGCGACGAGGACGTAGGGCACGCCGACCTGGCGGGCGAGCAGGACGTGCTCACGCGTCTGGGCCATCGGACCGTCGGTCGCGGCGACCACGAGGATCGCGCCGTCCATCTGGGCGGCACCGGTGATCATGTTCTTGATGTAGTCCGCGTGACCGGGAGCGTCGACGTGAGCGTAGTGACGCTTCTCCGTCTGGTACTCGACGTGCGAGACGTTGATCGTGATACCGCGCTGACGCTCCTCGGGAGCGTTGTCGACCTGGTCGAACGGGGTGAACTCGTTCAGGTCCGGGTACTTGTCCGCCAGCACCTTCGAGATGGCCGCGGTCAGCGTCGTCTTACCGTGGTCGACGTGACCGATCGTGCCGATGTTGACGTGCGGCTTGGTCCGCTCGAACTTGGCCTTCGCCACTTGTGTCCTCCTGGGACTCGGGTAGTTGTCTGCTCTCAACAGGTGCGGATGCGCCTGCGGGGAGCGAGCCCTACGGGTCGGTTGTTTAACGGGTACTGCTGGATCGACCTGTGGGACTCACTCGCCCCGGGTCTTCTTGATGATCTCCTCGGCAACGTTCCGAGGGACCTCGGCGTAGCTGTCGAACTGCATCGAGTACACCGCGCGGCCCTGCGTCTTGGAACGCAGGTCACCGACGTAGCCGAACATCTCGGACAGCGGCACCAGGGCGCGAACGACCTTGATGCCGGTCGCGTCCGTCATGGACTGGATCATCCCACGACGGGAGTTGAGGTCGCCGATGACGTCACCCATGTACTCCTCGGGCGTACGCACCTCGACGTCCATGACCGGCTCGAGGAGGACGGGGTCCGCCTTGCGGACGCCCTCCTTCAGCACCATCGACCCGGCGATCTTGAAGGCCATCTCCGAGGAGTCGACCTCGTGGTAGGCGCCGTCGAGCAGGGTGGCCTTAATACCCACGAGCGGGTAGCCGGCGAGCACACCGTTCTGCATCGCGTCCTGCATACCGGCGTCGACGCTGGGGATGTACTCACGCGGGATGCGGCCACCGGTGACCTTGTTCTCGAACTCGTACAGCTCGCCCTCGGCAGTGTCGAGGGGCTCGAGGGTCACCTGGACCTTCGCGAACTGGCCGGAGCCACCGGTCTGCTTCTTGTGCGTGTAGTCGATCTTCTCCACCTTGCGGCGGATGGTCTCGCGGTAGGCGACCTGCGGCTTGCCGACGTTCGCCTCGACCTTGAACTCGCGACGCATGCGGTCGACGAGGACGTCGAGGTGAAGCTCGCCCATGCCGCCGAGGACGGTCTGGCCGGTCTCCTCGTCCAGGCGGACGGTGAAGGTCGGGTCCTCCTCGGCGAGCTTCTGGATCGCGGTGCCGAGCTTCTCCTGGTCACCCTTGGTCTTGGGCTCCACGGCCACGTGGATCACGGGCTCGGGGAAGCTCATCGACTCGAGGACGATCGGGGCGTCCTGGGCGCACAGGGTGTCACCGGTGGTGGTGTCCTTGAGGCCGATGAACGCGTAGATGTGGCCCGCGTGGGCCTCCTCGACCGGGTTCTCCTTGTTGGAGTGCATCTGGAAGAGCTTGCCGACGCGCTCCTTCTTGCCCTTGGTCGAGTTGAGGACCTGGGCGCCCTGCGAGGCGGTACCGGAGTACACGCGGACGTAGGTGAGCTTGCCGAAGAACGGGTGCACCGCGACCTTGAAGGCCAGCGCGGAGAACGGCTCGTCCTCGCTCGGCCGGCGGATGAGGATCTCCTCCTCGTTGCCGACGGCGTGGCCCTCGACGGCGGGGACGTCGAGCGGGGAGGGCAGGTAGTCCAGGACGGCGTCGAGGATGGGCTGCACGCCCTTGTTCTTGAACGCCGAGCCACAGAAGACCGGGAAGGCCTCACCGGTGACCGTGAGGGCGCGGACGCCCTTCTTGATCTCCTCGATGGAGAGCTCCTCGCCGCCGAGGTACTTGTCGAGCAGCGCCTCGTCGGACTCGGCGACCTGCTCGATGAGCTCGGAGCGGTACTTCTCCACGAGGTCGACGAGGTCCGCGGGGATCTCCTCGATCGCGTAGTCCTCGCCCTTCTGCACCTCGCCACGCCACGTGAGCGCGCGCCGGTGCACAACGTCGACGACGCCGATGAAGTCGGACTCGGAGCCGATCGGCACCTGCATGACCAGCGGCTTCGCCTTGAGGCGGTCCTTGATGGTCTGCACGGTGAAGAAGAAGTCCGCGCCGAGCTTGTCCATCTTGTTGACGAAGCAGATCCGCGGGACGTTGTACTTGTCGGCCTGCCGCCACACGGTCTCCGACTGGGGCTCGACGCCCTCCTTGCCGTCGAACACCGCGACGGCCCCGTCGAGCACGCGCAGGGAGCGCTCCACCTCGACGGTGAAGTCGACGTGACCCGGGGTGTCGATGATGTTGATCTGGTTGTCGCGCCAGAAGCAGGTCGTGGCGGCGGAGGTGATGGTGATACCCCGCTCCTGCTCCTGCTCCATCCAGTCCATCGTCGACGCGCCGTCGTGGGTCTCGCCGAGCTTGTAGTTGATGCCCGTGTAGAACAGGATCCGCTCGGTCGTCGTCGTCTTGCCGGCGTCGATGTGCGCCATGATGCCGATGTTGCGGACCCTGGTCAGGTCGGTCAGCACGTCAAGTGCCACAGGAGACTCTCTTCAGTCGATTGCGGGTGCAGGGCGAGGAGGCGGCGACTACCAGCGGTAGTGCGCGAAGGCCCGGTTGGACTCGGCCATCTTGTGGGTGTCCTCGCGACGCTTCACCGCGGCACCCAGACCGTTGGACGCGTCGAGGATCTCGTTCATGAGGCGCTCGGTCATCGTCTTCTCGCGGCGGGCGCGGGCGTAGTCCACGAGCCAGCGCAGGGCCAGCGTGGTGGCGCGGACCGGGCGGACCTCGACGGGGACCTGGTAGGTGGCGCCACCGACACGGCGGGAACGGACCTCGAGGGAGGGACGCACGTTCTCGAGCGCACGCTTGAGGACGACGGTGGGGTCACCGTCGGTCTTCTGACGAACGCCCTCGAGGGCGTCGTAGACGATCCGCTCGGCGGTCGACTTCTTGCCGTCCTTGAGGATGCGGTTGACGAGCTGCGTGACGACCGGGGACCCGTAGACCGGGTCGACCACGAGCGTCCGCTGCGGGGCGGGGCCCTTGCGCGGCATTACTTCTTCTCCTTCTTCGCGCCGTAACGGCTGCGAGCCTGCTGACGCCCACGGACACCCTGGGTGTCCAGTGCGCCGCGCACGATCTTGTAGCGAACGCCGGGCAGGTCCTTCACGCGCCCGCCGCGGACGAGCACGATGGAGTGCTCCTGGAGGTTGTGGCCGACGCCCGGGATGTAGGCCGTGACCTCGATCCCGCTGGACAGGCGCACACGTGCGACCTTGCGAAGGGCCGAGTTCGGCTTCTTCGGGGTCGTCGTGTACACACGGGTGCACACCCCGCGCCGCTGAGGGCTGCCCTTGAGGGCAGGCGTCTTCGACGTCGAGGTCTTGACGCTGCGGCCCTTGCGGACCAGCTGCTGAATCGTGGGCACTACGTCTCCGTCTCGGATGTGTTCTCTGCTTGATGTTCGCCCGGCGGACCGGGTGGGCCGCCGGCATGACACCGGGCGGCCTGACTGCCGACCCTGTCCCCCGCACTCGGGAGTGTCGCCGAGCCTGCGGTTCACACGCACGCACGAGGGACCCGATGTCGCGGGCACCGCCCAGTAGCGTACTCTGCGGCTGTTTATCGCGTCAAAGCGTGGCGGCTTGACGTCCGTCACGCCGGGTGGTCCGTGGGGCGGCCCGGAGGCCGCCCCACGGCCGGTGTCAGACTCCCCGGAAG
>NZ_VDFS01000024.1:26563-49930 GCF_006151955.1 Georgenia sp. 311
GGGTCCGAACCGCCCTGGACGAAGTCCAGCTCGTTGTAACCCATCTGGGAGAAGGCCTTGGCCTTCGCCTCCTCGGTGGGCTCGACCGCCACGTTCCGGTACCGGGGCAGGCCGGTCCCCGCGGGGATGAGCTTTCCGAGGATGACGTTCTCCTTGAGGCCGAGCAGCGGGTCACGCCGGCTGCTCATCGCGGCCTCGGTGAGCACCTTGGTGGTCTCCTGGAAGGAGGCCGCCGAGAGCCACGACTCGGTCGCGAGCGAGGCCTTCGTGATGCCCATGAGCTCGGGACGCCCGGAGGCGGGGGTGCCGCCCTCGGACACGGTGCGACGGTTCTCGTCCTCGAAGCGCGAGCGCTCCGCCAGCTCACCCGGCAGGAGCCGGGAGTCGCCGGAGTCGAGCACGGTCACGCGCTTGAGCATCTGGCGGACGATGACCTCGACGTGCTTGTCGTGGATGTCCACGCCCTGCGAGCGGTAGACCTCCTGGACCTGGTCGACGAGGTGCTTCTGCACCGCGCGCGGGCCGAGGATGCGCAGGACCTTCTTCGGGTCGACGGCGCCGGCGCCGAGCTGGCGGCCGACGGCCACGTGCTCGCCGTCCTCGACCAGCAGACGCATGCGCTTGGACACCGGGTAGGACAGGTCCTCACCGCCGTCGTCGCGCACGACGACGATCTTGCGGGTGCGCTCGCTGTCGTCGATCTTCACCCGGCCGGCCGCCTCGCTGATCGGGGCCTCACCCTTGGGGGTGCGGGCCTCGAAGAGCTCCTGGATACGCGGCAGACCCTGGGTGATGTCGTCGGCCGAGGCCGCACCACCGGTGTGGAAGGTACGCATCGTCAGCTGGGTACCGGGCTCACCGATGGACTGCGCGGCGATGATGCCGACGGCCTCGCCGATGTCGACGAGCTTGCCGGTGGCCAGCGAACGGCCGTAGCACCTCGCGCACGTGCCGACGCGGGACTGGCAGGTGAGGACCGAGCGGACCTTCACCTCCGAGACGCCGGCCTCGATGAGCTTGGCGATGAGGACGTCCCCGGCGTCCGCACCGGCCTCGGCGACGACGGTGCCGTCCGGCGCCGTCACGTCCTGGGCGATGGTGCGGGCGTAGACGCTGGTCTCCACCGTGTCGACGCGCTGGAGCTTCCCGGAGGAGTCCGGCGCGGCGATCGGCATGGTGAGGCCGAGCGAGGTCCCACAGTCGTCCTCACGGACGATGACGTCCTGCGACACGTCCACCAGACGACGGGTGAGGTACCCGGAGTCGGCGGTGCGCAGCGCGGTGTCCGCCAGGCCCTTACGGGCGCCGTGCGTCGCGGTGAAGTACTCGAGGACGGACAGGCCCTCGCGGTAGTTCGACTTGATCGGACGCGGGATGATCTGACCCTTGGGGTCGGCCACCAGACCACGCATACCCGCGATCTGACGGACCTGGTGCCAGTTACCACGGGCACCGGAGGACACCATCCGGAAGATGTTGTTGTCCTGCGGGAAGTTCACCCGCATGGCCTCGTCGACCTCGTTGGTCGCCTGGGTCCAGATGTCGATGAGCTCGGAGCGACGCTCCTCCTCGCTGCGACGACCGAGGTCGTACTCGCGCTGGACCTTCTGCGCCTTCTCCTCGTAGCCCTCGAGGATCTTGGCCTTGGCGGCCGGGGCGACAACGTCGGAGATGGCGATCGTCACGCCCGAGCGGGTGGCCCAGTAGAAGCCGGCCTCCTTGAGCGCGTCGAGGCTCGCCGCGACGTCGACCTTGGGGTAGCGCTCCGCGAGGTCGTTGACGATCGCCGAGAGCTCCTTCTTGGTCACCACGCCGTTGACGAACGGGTAGTCCACCGGGAGCAGCTCGTTGAACAGCGCACGGCCGAGCGAGGTCTCCAGGGTGATCGGGTCACCCTGCTCCCAGCCCTCCGGAGCCGTCCAGCCGCGCGGCGGGACGATGTCGTCCAGGCGGATCTTCACGACGGCGTTGAGGTCCAGCTCACCGGCGTCGAAGGCCATGAGCGCCTCGGACGGGGAGGTGAAGGACCGGCCGGCGCCCTTGGCGTCTGCCTTCTCACCGGTCAGGTGGAACAGGCCGATGATCATGTCCTGGGTGGGCATGGTCACGGGCCGGCCGTCCGACGGCTTGAGGATGTTGTTGCTCGAGAGCATGAGGATGCGGGCCTCGGCCTGCGCCTCGGTGCTCAGCGGCAGGTGGACCGCCATCTGGTCGCCGTCGAAGTCGGCGTTGAAGGCGCCACACACGAGCGGGTGGAGCTGGATCGCCTTGCCCTCGACGAGCTGCGGCTCGAACGCCTGGATACCCAGACGGTGGAGCGTGGGGGCGCGGTTGAGCAGCACCGGGTGCTCGGTGATGACCTCCTCGAGCACGTCCCACACCTGGGTGCGGGCGCGCTCGACCATGCGCTTGGCGGCCTTGATGTTCTGCGCGTGGTTGAGGTCGACGAGCCGCTTCATGACGAAGGGCTTGAACAGCTCGAGGGCCATCTGCTTGGGCAGACCGCACTGGTGGAGCTTGAGCTGCGGACCCACGACGATGACGCTTCGGCCGGAGTAGTCGACGCGCTTGCCGAGCAGGTTCTGCCGGAAGCGGCCCTGCTTGCCCTTGAGCATGTCGGAGATCGACTTCAGCGCACGGTTGCCCGGTCCGGTGACGGGGCGGCCGCGGCGGCCGTTGTCGAACAGCGAGTCCACGGCCTCCTGGAGCATCCGCTTCTCGTTGTTGACGATGATCTCCGGCGCGCCCAGGTCGAGCAGCCGCTTGAGGCGGTTGTTCCGGTTGATGACGCGGCGGTAGAGGTCGTTGAGGTCGGAGGTCGCGAAGCGGCCACCGTCCAGCTGGACCATCGGACGCAGGTCCGGCGGGATGACCGGGACCGCGTCCAGCACCATGCCGAGCGGGGAGTTGTCGGTCGTGAGGAACGCGTTGACGACCTTGAGCCGCTTGAGGGCGCGGGTCTTGCGCTGACCGGTGCCGGTGGCGATGGTCTCGCGCAGCGAGTCGGACTCCGCCTTGAGGTCGAAGGTCTCCAGGCGCTTCTGGATGGCCTCGGCCCCCATGTAGCCCTTGAAGTAGATGCCGTAACGGCTCTGGAGCTCGCGGTAGAGCAGCTCGTCGCCCTCGAGGTCACCGACCTTGAGGTTCTTGAACCGGTCCCAGATCGTCGCGAGACGCTCGAGGTCCTGGTCGGCACGCTTGCGCAGCTGCGCCATCTCGCGCTCGGCGGACTTGCGCAGCTTCTCGCGGGCGTCGGCCTTCGCGCCGGCCTGCTCGAGCTCGGCGAGGTCCTCCTCCAGGCGCTTGGCGCGCGCCTCGATGTCGGTGTCGCGCTTGCGCTCGACGTCCTGCTTCTCCAGGTCGATCTCGTTCTGGAGGCTGGGCAGGTCCTCGTGACGACCCTCGTCGTCGACCTCGGTGATCATGTACGCCGCGAAGTAGATGACCTTCTCGAGGTCCTTCGGGGCGAGGTTGAGGAGGTACCCGAGGCGCGAGGGCACGCCCTTGAAGTACCAGATGTGAGTGACGGGAGCGGCGAGCTCGATGTGGCCCATCCGCTCACGGCGCACCTTGGAGCGCGTGACCTCAACGCCACAGCGCTCACAGATGATGCCCTTGTAGCGCACGCGCTTGTACTTGCCGCAGTTGCACTCCCAGTCCCTGGTGGGACCGAAGATCCGCTCGCAGAACAGGCCGTCCTTCTCCGGCTTGAGCGTGCGGTAGTTGATCGTCTCGGGCTTCTTGACCTCTCCGTGCGACCAGCCACGGATATCCGATGCCGTGGCCAGTCCGATGTGGAGCTGGTCGAAGACATTGACGTCGAGCAAGGTTTCCTACTTCCTTCGGCGAGTCACCGTGTGGAATCCAAACAAGGGGCCGGCAGGCTGCCGTGGCGGGGACGCCACGGCAGCCGCGGCCACTAGATGTCGTCGACGCTGCTGGCGTCCGGACGACGGGACAGGTCGATACCGAGCTCGTCTGCAGCGCGGTACACCTCCTCGTCGGCGTCACGCAGCTCGATGGCGTTGCCCTCCGCGTCGAGCGCCTCGACGTTCAGGCACAGCGACTGCATCTCCTTCATGAGCACCTTGAAGGACTCGGGGATGCCGGGCTCGGGGATGTTCTCGCCCTTGACGATCGCCTCGTAGACCTTGACGCGACCGGGGATGTCGTCGGACTTGATGGTGAGGAGCTCCTGCAGCGCGTACGCGGCGCCGTAGGCCTCCAGGGCCCACACCTCCATCTCACCGAAGCGCTGGCCACCGAACTGCGCCTTACCACCGAGCGGCTGCTGGGTGATCATCGAGTACGGACCGGTGGACCGGGCGTGGATCTTGTCGTCCACGAGGTGGTGGAGCTTGAGGATGTACATGTAGCCCACGGCGACCGGCTCCGGGAACGGCTCGCCGGAGCGGCCGTCGAAGAGGCGGGCCTTGCCGTCGGTGCCGACCATGCGCACGCCGTCGCGGTTCGGGGTGGTGTGCCCGAGCAGGCCGGTGAGCTCGTGCTCGTGGATGCCGTCGAAGACCGGGGTGGCGACCGGGGTGCCGGGGGCACCCACGAGGGCCTCCTCCGGCAGGTCCTCGACCCACGCACCCTCGCCGCGCGGGGCGTCCGTCGCGTCCCACCCGCGCTTGGCGACCCACCCGAGGTGGGTCTCGAGCACCTGGCCGACGTTCATACGGCCGGGCACGCCGAGCGGGTTGAGGATGATGTCGACCGGGGTCCCGTCCTCGAGGAAGGGCATGTCCTCCTCGGGCAGGATCTTGGCGATGACACCCTTGTTGCCGTGACGCCCGGCGAGCTTGTCGCCGTCGGTGACCTTGCGGCGCTGGGCGATGTAGACCCGCACCATCTGGTTGACGCCGGCGGGCAGCTCGTCGTCCTCGTCCGCGTTGAACTCCTGGATGCCGATGACCGTCCCGGACTCACCGTGGGGCACCTTGAGGGAGGTGTCGCGGACCTCGCGGGCCTTCTCACCGAAGATCGCGCGCAGGAGGCGCTCCTCGCTGGTCAGCTCGGTCTCACCCTTCGGGGTGACCTTGCCGACGAGGATGTCGCCCGCGGAGACCTCGGCGCCGATGCGGATGATGCCGCGCTCGTCGAGGTCGGCGAGGACGTCCTCGGAGACGTTCGGGATGTCCCGGGTGATCTCCTCGGGGCCGAGCTTCGTGTCGCGGGCGTCGACCTCGTGCTCCTCGATGTGGATCGAGGTGAGGACGTCCTCGGACACGAGGCGCTGCGACAGGATGATCGCGTCCTCGTAGTTGTGGCCCTCCCACGACATGAACGCGACGAGGAGGTTCTTGCCGAGCGCGAGCTCGCCCTCGTCGGTCGCCGGGCCGTCGGCCAGCGCGGAGCCGACCTCGACGCGGTCACCCTCGTTGGCCAGCACGCGCTGGTTGTAGGAGGTGCCCTGGTTGGAGCGGCGGAACTTCGCGACCCGGTAGATCTGGGTCGTGCCGTCGTCCGCGGCCACGTGGATGGCGTCGGCCGAGACCTCGGAGACGACACCGGCCTTGGTCGCGGTGATGACGTCGCCGGCGTCGACCGCCGCGCGGCGCTCGAGGCCGGTGCCGACGAGCGGAGCCTCGCTGCGCACCAGCGGCACGGCCTGGCGCTGCATGTTCGCACCCATGAGGGCGCGGTTGGCGTCGTCGTGCTCGAGGAACGGGATCATCGCGGTGGCGACGGAGACCATCTGGCGCGCCGAGACGTCCATGTAGTCGATCTCGTCGGGCGACACGGTCGCCATCTCGCCGCTGCCGCCGCTCTCGCGGACGAGGACCTGGTCCTCGACGAACTTGCCGTCCTCGTCCACCTTGGCGTTGGCCTGGGCGATGACGTAGCGGTCCTCGTCGTCGGCGGTGAGGTAGTCGACGTCGTCGGTCACCCGGCCGTCGACGACCCGGCGGTACGGGGTCTCGACGAAGCCGAACGGGTTGATCCGGGCGAAGGTCGCCAGCGAGCCGATGAGGCCGATGTTCGGACCCTCAGGGGTCTCGATCGGGCACATGCGGCCGTAGTGCGACGGGTGGACGTCACGGACCTCCATGGCCGCGCGGTCACGGGACAGACCACCGGGGCCGAGGGCGTTGAGACGCCGCTTGTGCGTCAGCCCGGCCAGCGGGTTGTTCTGGTCCATGAACTGCGACAGCTGCGACGTGCCGAAGAACTCCTTGATGGAGGCGACGACCGGTCGGATGTTGATGAGGGTCTGCGGCGTGATCGCCTCGACGTCCTGCGTCGTCATGCGCTCGCGCACGACGCGCTCCATCCGGGACAGACCCGTGCGGATCTGGTTCTGGATGAGCTCGCCGACCGAGCGGATGCGCCGGTTGCCGAAGTGGTCGATGTCGTCGGTCTCGACGCGCACCGTGACCTGCTCGCCGTCGCGGTCGACGGTGTACTCCGTCTCACCCTTGTGGAGGGCGAGGAGGTAGCGCACGGCGGCCTTGATGTCCTCGACGCGCAGCACCGACTCGGAGAGGTCCGCGTCCGTGCCCAGCTTCTTGTTCACCTTGTAGCGGCCGACCTTGGCGAGGTCGTAGCGCTTGGGGTTGAAGTAGTAGTTCTCCAGCAGGTTCTTGCCGGCCTCGACCGTCGGGGGCTCGCCCGGACGCACCTTGCGGTAGATGTCGAGGAGGGCTTCCTCCTGCGTGGAGACGTTGTCCTTCTCGAGCGTCTCGAGCAGGACGGGGTAGTCCGCGTACTCCTCGCGGATCTCGCTCTCGGTCATGCCGAGGGCGCGCAGGAAGACCGTGATGGACTGCTTGCGCTTGCGGTCGATGCGGATGCCGACGGCGTCGCGCTTGTCGATCTCGAACTCGAGCCAGGCGCCACGCGAGGGGATGACCTTCGTCGTGAAGATGTCCTTGTCGGACGTCTTGTCCGCGGAGCGCTCGAAGTACACACCCGGGGAACGGACCAGCTGGGAGACGACGACGCGCTCGGTGCCGTTGATGATGAACGTGCCGCGCTCGGTCATGAGCGGGAAGTCGCCCATGAAGACCGTCTGCGACTTGATCTCACCGGTCTCGTAGTTCGTGAACTCCGCCGTGACGAACAGCGGGGCCGCGTAGGTGAAGTCCTTCTCCTTGCACTCCTCCGGCGTGTACTTCGGCGGCTCGAAGCGGTGGTCGTTGAAGGACAGCGACATCGACTGGCCGAAGTCCTCGATCGGGGAGATCTCCGAGAAGATCTCCTCGAGGCCCGAGGTCTGCGGGACGTTCTTGTCGCCCCGCTCGATGGCGGCGGAGACGCGGGCGCGCCAGGCCGGGTTGCCGAGCAGCCAGTCGAAGCTCTCGGTCTGCAGGCCGAGCAGGTCGGGTGCCTGGAGCGGCTCGTGGATCTTTGCGAACGAGACGCGGCGCGATGCGGTCCGTGCGGCAATGTCTTCAGCGGTGGGAACAGAAGAGGTGCGCGAGGCAGCCAAAGGGGGTCCTTCCCTGCGAATTGTGTGCACACTGCGCTGATGGTGACTGGCTCGCCGTCACGAGCCCGAAGAGTCGGGCATGGCCGAGGACGGCTGGCGGGCAGGCAGAAGTCAGCGCAAAGCGATAGCATACATGCGCAGGCAGGGCTGTGTCCAGCGCTCCATCACGCTGAAGACTCAGGGCCAACGGCGCCCACCATACGCCATGAGGGCTTGTGCGTGAAGCGCCGGCGCGCGGGTCGTTGCCGTTTCGTTGCACATCGGCGTGCGTGGCCCGCCCGCCGAGCCGCTGCGGACCGCTCCCCCGCGCGACGGGCGCGGCCCCGGGGACGCCGACGGCCCGGCACCCCTGGGGGTACCGGGCCGTGAGCGTGAGCCGTGAGGCTCAGGTGTCAGTGAGAGGTCACTTGACGGCGACGGTCGCGCCGGCGCCCTCGAGGGCCGCCTTCGCCTTCTCCGCGGTGTCCTTGTCGACGCCCTCGAGCACGGCCTTGGGGGCCGAGTCGACGAGGTCCTTGGCCTCCTTGAGGCCGAGGCTCGTGAGCGCGCGGACCTCCTTGATGACCTGGATCTTCTTGTCGCCGATGGCCTCGAGGACGACGTCGAACTCCGACTTCTCCTCCTCGGCCGCGCCGGCGTCGCCGCCGCCGGCCGGGGCGGCCGCGGCAACCGCGACCGGAGCAGCAGCGGTGACCTCGAAGGTCTCCTCGAACTGCTTCACGAACTCGGAGAGCTCGATGAGGGTGAGCTCCTTGAAGGCCTCGATGAGCTCCTCGGTGGTGAGCTTCGCCATAATGGGGCGTTCCTTCCTATCTGTCTGCCCGTGCTGGTACTGCGTGGAGCAGGGTGGGTGGGGGTGCCGATGCCTCAGGCAGCGTCGGCGGCCTGCTTCTCGCGAAGGGCCTCGATGGTGCGCGCAGCCTGGGTGGCCGGCGCGGTGAACAGGTAAGCAGCCTGGTAGAGCGCTGCCTTGAACGCGCCAGCAGCCTTGCCCAGCAGCACCTCGCGGCTCTCGAGGCTCGCAAGCTTGTCGACGTCCTGCGCCGACAGCATGCGTCCCTCGAGGACACCGCCCTTGATGACGAGCTGGGGGTTGGTCTTGGCGAAGTCACGCAGACCCTTGGCCGCCTCGACGGGCTCGCCCGTGACGAAGGCGATCGCGGTCGGGCCGTTGAGCTGGCTCTCGAGCTCGCCGAGACCCGCCTCCTTGGCCGCGATCGCGGTGAGCGTGTTCTTCACCACGGCGTAGCTGGCATTGCTGCCGAGCGAGCGGCGCAGCTCCTTGAGCTGGCCGACGCTGAGCCCGCGGTACTCGGTGAGCACGACGGCGTTCGCCTCACGCAGCTGCTGCGTGAGCTCGGTGACTGCCGCCACCTTGTCAGGCCTCGCCATGGCCCTCCTTTTCGATCGTGCCGCCGGAGAGTGAGGGCCGCGAGCAAGAAAAAAGCCCCGCGCAGCGTGTGCACGGGGCGCTCGTCGCGAGACGGCGTCTCATGTTCACCTGCGCTGGCTCCGCTAGCTGCGGACTTCGGCCCGTCATGGCTGACGGGAGACCGGCGGTCTTGGGCAGGAGCAACACTACCCCGCCGGCGCCGCGGCTCCAAGTGCGTGGGACCGACTGTGCCGCACCGCACAGGGAGAAACGACAGCGCCCCGACCCTCGGGAGGGTCGGGGCGCTGTCAGAGCTCAGGTCAGGACGGGCTGTCCGACGCGAGGTTGCGGGTCAGGGTCGCGTCGAGCGGGATGCCCGGGCCCATCGTCGTCGTCATCGTCGCCTTGGAGATGTAGCGGCCCTTCGAGGAGGACGGCTTGAGACGCAGGATCTCGTCCAGGGCGGCGGCGTAGTTCTCGACGAGCTGCTCGTCGGAGAAGGAGGCCTTGCCGATGATGAAGTGCAGGTTGGAGTTCTTGTCGACACGGAACTCGATCCGGCCGCCCTTGATCTCGTTGACGGCCTTGGCGACGTCCATGGTCACCGTGCCCGTCTTCGGGTTGGGCATGAGGCCGCGGGGGCCCAGGACGCGGCCGAGACGACCGACCTTGCCCATGAGGTCCGGGGTGGCGACGGCGGCGTCGAAGTCCGTCCAGCCGCCGGCGACCTTCTCGATGAGCTCGTCGCCACCGACGACGTCGGCGCCGGCGGCCTCGGCCTGCGCCGCACGCTCACCGACGGCGAAGACGATGACGCGGGCGGTCTTGCCGGTGCCGTGGGGCAGGCTCACGGTGCCGCGGACCATCTGGTCGGCCTTGCGGGGGTCGACGCCGAGACGGAAGGCGACCTCGACGGTCGAGTCGAACTTGGCGGTCGCGCCGGCCTTGGCGAGGCGGACGGCCTCGAGCGGGGCGTAGACCTGCGAGCGGTCGATCTTCTCGGCCGCCGAGCGGTAGTTCTTGCTGCGCGTGGTCATGCTGCTTCTCCTCTGGTCAAGCAGGTGTGGTCTGCGGGTCCGCGCGGACCCTGCCACATGGCGCCGGGGCGCCGGGAACGGTGGACGCGGGAGGCGTCCGGTTGCCTCAGTCCGTGACGGTGATGCCCATGGAGCGGGCGGTGCCGGCGATGATCTTCGCGGCGGCGTCGACGTCGTTGGCGTTGAGGTCGACCATCTTGCCCTCGGCGATCTCGCGGACCTGGGCCATGGTGAGGGAGCCGACCTTCGCGGTGTGCGGGGTGCCGGAGCCCTTCGCGACGCCCGCAGCCTTCTTGATGAGCTCGGCCGCCGGCGGCGTCTTGGTGACGAAGGTGAAGGAACGGTCCTCGTAGACCGTGATCTCCACCGGGATGACGTTGCCACGCTGCGACTCGGTCGCCGCGTTGTACGCCTTGCAGAACTCCATGATGTTCACGCCGTGCTGACCGAGCGCGGGGCCGATCGGCGGCGCGGGGGTCGCGGCGCCGGCCTGGATCTGGAGCTTGATCAGGCCTGCAACCTTCTTCTTGGGAGGCATGGTGCGTCCTTTTGTTCCTGGGCGTCGGTGACCGCCGACGCCGCCTTGCGGGGCCCGACACAGCAGAGGCGTGCGCCGGGGAGTCGTCCGCTCAGATCTTGGCGACCTGGGAGAACGACAGCTCGACCGGGGTCTCCCGGCCGAAGATCGAGACGAGCACCTTGAGCTTCTGGGACTCCGGGGTGATCTCGGAGATCGTCGCGGGAAGCGTCTCGAAGGGGCCGTCGGTGACCGTGACGGACTCGCCCACGGAGAACTCGACCTCGATCGGGGTGCTCGTAGTGCCGGCGCCGGACTCGGCCTTGGCCGACTCCTTGGGCGCGAGCGCCGGGGCGAGCATCGAGAAGACCTCGTCCTCGGTGAGCGGCACCGGCTGGTGGGTGTGGCCGACGAAGCCCGTGACACCGGGCGTGTGGCGCACCGCGCCCCACGACTCGTCGGTCAGGTCCATGCGCACGAGCACGTAGCCCGGGATACGGACCCGGCTGACGAGCTTGCGCTGGGAGTTCTTGATCTCGACGACGTCCTCCATCGGAACCTCGACCTGGAAGATGTACTCCTCCATGTTGAGGCTCTGGATGCGGTTCTCGAGGTTCGCCTTGACGCGCTTCTCGTAGCCCGCGTAGGAGTGCACGACGTACCAGTGGCCCGGCAGCATGCGCAGCTCGCGGCGGAACTCCTCCTCGGGGGAGACCTCCTCGGCCGGCTCGTCGACGGCGGTCTCCGCCTCGACGGGCTCCTCGACAGGGGTCGTGTCCTCGTCGGCGACGTCGCTCTCCTCCTGCGCGGCGAGGCTCTCGGCCTCTGCACCCGGCAGGTCGGTGGGGACGTCGTCTGGAACCTCGTCCTGGGCCGTGGTGTGCACGGTCTCCTCAGTCACGAAGGTCACCAACTTTCTGCGTCGTAGTTCAGTCGTGCGGGGGGCGGGTCAGCCGCCGAACACCCACAGCGCGAGCCGCCCGAAGCCCAGGTCGATCACGCCCACGTAGGCCATGATCGCCAGCACGAAGACGATGACGACGACGAAGAACGTGAACAGCTCGTTACGGGTCGGCCGGACGACCTTCTTCAGCTCGGCGATCACCTGGCGCACGAAGAGTGCGATCCGGGCGAAGAGGCCACGCTTCTTCGTCGCACCCGGACCAGCCGGGCGACCGGCACGCTCGGGCTTGCCCGAGGTCGTGCTCGCGGACTCACTCACAGGCGTTCCTCACTGGTCTGGGTGTCTGGGCCGGGACGTCGCGTCGACGCCGCTCTTGCAGGGCAGGAGGGACTCGAACCCACAACCGCCGGTTTTGGAGACCGGTGCGCTACCAATTGCGCCACTGCCCTTCGGGGACCTCTTGCGACCCGACCGACCCGTCCGCGATCCCCGCACGAGGCGGTGGAGCGCACGTTCCAGTCCGGAGGCGATCAGCCACCAGGGAACGAGTGTACGCGTCTGCGTGCCCCAGGTCGAACCCGGCACCCCGTGACCCTCGTCGCGCCGCCGGATCGCGGGCTGGACGGACGGTCACGAGACATCGTCCCCGTGACACCATAGCGGGGTGACCGAGAACACGAGCACCCCGACCATTCCGTCCCCGCGGCGCGTGTCCGCCAGGCTCGCGGCGATCGCCGAGTCCGCGACCCTCGCCGTGGATGCCAAGGCGAAGGCGCTCAAGGCAGCCGGTCGGCCCGTCATCGGGTTCGGCGCCGGCGAGCCGGACTTCGCCACCCCGCAGTACATCGTCGACGCGGCCGTCGCCGCGGCGCAGGAGCCGGTCAACCACCGCTACTCCCCCGCCAAGGGCCTGCCGGTCCTCCGCGAGGCGATCGCGGCCAAGACGCTGCGCGACTCGGGCTACGAGATCTCCCCCGACCAGGTCCTCGTGACCAACGGTGGCAAGCAGGCGGTCTACGAGGCGTTCGCCGCGATCATCGACCCGGGCGACGAGGTCCTCCTCCCCGCTCCGTACTGGACGACCTACCCCGAGGCCATCGCGCTCGCCGGTGGCAGCGCCGTCGAGGTCTTCGCGGGGACGGACCAGGACTACCTCGTCACCGTCGAGCAGCTCGAGGCCGCCCGGACCGACCGGACCAAGGCGCTGCTGTTCTGCTCGCCGTCCAACCCGACCGGCGCCGTCTACTCCCCCGAGCAGACCGCAGCCATCGGCCGCTGGGCGCACGAGAACGGCATCTGGGTCGTCACCGACGAGATCTACGAGCACCTCGTCTACGACGACGCCGAGTTCACCTCGATCCTCAAGGTCGTCCCCGAGCTGGCCGACACGACGATCGTGCTCAACGGCGTCGCCAAGACGTACGCGATGACCGGCTGGCGCGTGGGCTGGCTGGTCGGCCCCGCCGACGTCGTCAAGGCCGCGACGAACCTCCAGTCGCACCTCACGTCCAACGTCTCCAACGTCTCCCAGCGGGCCGCCCTCGCCGCCGTCGCCGGGGACCTGTCCGCCGTCGAGACGATGCGCGAGGCCTTCGACGAGCGCCGACGCACGATGGTGCGAATGCTCCGCGAGATCGACGGTGTCGAGGTCCCGACGCCGCGGGGCGCCTTCTACGCCTACCCGAACGTCGAGGGGCTGCTCGGCCGCACGTTCCGCGGCCGCACGCCCCGGACGTCCGCCGAGCTCGCCGAGCTCATCCTCGAGGAGGTCGAGGTGGCCGTGGTCCCGGGCGAGGCGTTCGGCCCGAGCGGGTACCTGCGGCTGAGCTACGCGCTCGGCATGGACGACCTCGTCGAGGGCATCAGCCGGATGCAGGACCTCCTGCGCTGACCCCGTTCTGACGGCCCCGGGTGCACATGTGTGCCCGGGGCCGTCGGCGTCCTCCCCGGCGGGGAGGGAGTGCGAGGGGAGGGCTCAGGCGCCGGCGAGCCAGCGCTCCGCCTCCGCGAGCCGGCCCTCGGCGTCCACCCGCCAGTCGGGGGCCTCGCGCCGCCGTGCCCCCGCGACGAGGGACAGCACCACGCCGGCGGCCCGTGCGCGCAGCGCGCCGGGGTCCACCCACCGCGAGCACATCTCGGTCCACGTCGCGAGGACGGCCGGCACCTGCGGGTAGGTCCGGGGCGCGAGGTGCGGCAGCACGCTCACGTGCGCGAGGAGGCAGGCGAGGTCGTCCACGCGGTGGCCGGGCCCGACGGAGTCCACGTCGAGCACCGCGCTCACCCTGTCGGCAGCCATGAGGAGGTTCGCCTCGTAGAGGTCGCCGTGGGTCGGGACCACCGGCCCCGGGTCGGTGCGGCCCAGCGCCGCGCCGACCCCCGCCGCGAGCCGTTCGATGCGCTCGCGGTGCTCGGGCAGGACGACGCTCGCCGCGTGTCCGTAGTGGTCGGCACGCTCGGCCCACGCCGCGCGCCGCGGCAGGTCGAGCACGGCCGCGGGCAGCCGGTCCAGGACGGCGACGACGTTCTCGAGGGTGGCCCGCGCCCGCGCCGTACCCATGCCGCGGGCGAGCTCGGACGCGAGGGAGGCGCCACGCCCCGAGCGGATGACGAGCAGGCCGTCCTCCGCGGCGAGGAGGACCTCCGGGGCGGGCACCCCGGCCTCGGTGAGCAGCCGGTGGCGGGTGGCGAGGTCGCGCAGCGTCCTGGGCCGCACGACCTTGGCGTAGACCTGCCCGTCGGCGAGCGCCTCACCGCGCGCACGGACGACGGCGCGTCGCAGCGGACGGTAGGCGAGGAGCTCGACGGCGGGGGGCCGGGCCACGCCCAGCCTCCCGGCCAGCCCCGCGGGCGAGCACGCGTCCCCGAGGGCGGGCAGCTCCGGGTCGGCCGGGTGGCGCCACACGTGGACCACGCTGCCGCCGCTCTCCAGCCGCACCAGCCCGTCGCCCGCGGGTGCGGTGACCCGGCCGGTCGTGGCGCACAGGTAGTCGTCCTGCCCCCGCGCGGACACCGTGTAGCCCACGGTCACCCCCGCGCCGGGCCGGTGGTGCACGGTGTGGACCTCCCACCGGCCGAGCGCCGCGCCCTCGGCGGCCAGCGCCGCCTGGAGGATCTCGCGCGCCCCGGGGCCGGTGAGCAGGGCGACGTCGTCCCGCTCCGCCTGGGTCAGCGCCTCGTCCATGGCGCACAGTCCACCACGTCCGCGGCGTGCTGGACCCGTTGTCCGGGGCGTGGTCGTGGGAGACTCTGCCCCGTGCGGGACCTCACGACGTTGCCGAAGACCCACCTGCATCTGCACTTCACCGGCTCGATGCGGCCCGCGACGCTGGCCGAGCTCGCCGACGAGGCCGGGGTCCGCCTCCCGCCCGCGCTGCTCGACGGCGTCGCGCTCCGGGTACCGGCGAGCGAGCGCGGCTGGTTCCGCTTCCAACGCCTCTACGACGCCGCCCGCGCCGTCGTGCGCTCGGAGGCCGCGATGCGCCGCATCGTCCGCGAGGCCGCCGAGGACGACGCCGCCGAGGGCTCGCGCCGCCTGGAGATCCAGGTCGACCCGACGTCCTACGCGCCGTTCGTCGGAGGGCTCACCCCGGCGCTGGAGATCGTCCTGGACGAGGCCCGGTCGGCGAGCCGCGCCACCGGGGTGGAGGTCGCCGTCGTCGTGGCCGCCTCGCGCATGCGCCACCCGCTCGACGCTCGCACGCTGGCCCGGCTGGCGGTGCATCACCAGCCTGACGGCGTCGTCGGCTTCGGGCTGAGCAACGACGAGCGCCGCGGGGACACGAGCCTGTTCGCCGGAGCCTTCTCGATCGCCCGCCGGGCCGGGCTCGCCAGCCTCCCGCACGGCGGGGAGCTGCTCGGCCCGGACCACGTCCGCGACGTCCTCGCCCACCTCGGACCCACGCGGCTGGGCCACGGGGTGCGGCTCGCCGACGACCTGTCGCTGCTGGAGAAGGTCACCGAGGCCGGCATCACCCTCGAGCTCGCGCCGGCGAGCAACGTCGCCCTCGGCGTCTACCCCACGGCCGCCGACGTCCCGCTGCGCCGCCTGTTCGAGGCGGGGGCGCAGATCGCCCTCAGCGCCGACGACCCGCTCCTGTTCGTCTCCCGGCTCGCCGACCAGTACCGCATCGCCCGCGAGGACCACGGCATGGACGACGCCCAGCTCGCCGAGCTCGCCCGCATGTCGGTCCGGGGCAGCCTCGCCTCCGAGGCGAGCAAGCGGCGCTGGCTCGCGGAGATCGACGACTGGCTGGCCGCGCCCGCCGCCCCGCCGTCCGGGCCGACCGTCTAGAGGTCCAGGCCGACGACGACCGGCTCGGGCACGAGCGCGATGCCGAACCGGTCCCGCACGGCGTCGCGGATGTGCGCGGCGAGCCCGAGGATGTCCGCCGCACTCGCCCGGCCCCTGTTGGTGAGGGCCAGGACGTGCTTGCCCGACAGCGCGGCCCGCTCGGGGTCGCCGTAGCCCCGCTCGAAGCCCGCGCGGGAGATGAGCCACGCGGCGGAGGTCTTCACCAGCCCCTCGACGGTGCGCGGCTCGCCCCCGAGGGACGGCCGGGAGCGGTCCTCGACCGGGAAGCGGGGCGCGTCGGCGGGCAGCAGCGTGTCCGCCTGCTCGGTGGTGAGGATCGGGTTGGTGAAGAAGGAGCCCGCGGACCAGGTGTCGTGGTCGGCGTCGTCCAGGACCATGCCCTTGCCGCGCCGCAGCTCGAGGACCGCCTCGCGGACCCGGGCGGCCGGGGCGCGCTCGCCGAGCCCCACGCCGAGGGTGCGGGCCAGCTCGGCGTACCGCACCGGGGCGGAGGACGTCCCCAGGGCGAGCTGGAAGCCGACCTCGAGGACGACGTAGCGGCCCGTGGGTCCCCAGGTGCGTCCGCCTCCGGCGGCCGGGTCGGTGAGCGAGCGCTTGAGCACGCTCGTGCGGTAGCCCAGGCCCAGCTCCGAGGCGACGAGCGAACGGACGCGACGGGTCAGCCGGTCGTAGACCCGGACGGTCTCGAGGGTGTCGGCGACCTCCTGGCCGTAGGCACCGACGTTCTGGACGGGCGTGGCGCCGGTGGAGCCCGGGATGCCGGACAGCGCCTCGATCCCCCGCCAGCCCTCCTCGACGGCGGTCGCCACGACCTCGTCCCACGGCTGGCCGGCGGGCACCGCGACGAACGCACCGGCGCACGCGTACTGCTCACGCCGCTCGATGCCGCGCCGCCGGTCGCGCACGACCACGCCCGGGAAGACGTCGTCGGAGGCGAGGAGGTTGGAGCCACCGCCCAGGACGAGCAGCGGGGTGCCCTCGTCGTCGGCCGCCTGGACGGCGGCGACGAGGTCGGCCTCGGTGTCGGTGTCGACGAGCCGGCCGACGGGTCCGCCGACGCGCAGGGTGGTCAGGTCGGCCAGCGTGGGGGTGGTCGCGTTCGGGCTCACCCGACCAATCTAGACGCGCGCGGGTCACGGCCGCGCTCGGCGGCCGGGACGTGCGCGCCACCTCACACGCGGGCCGGACGGGTGTCCGCGAGGGGCCGGGCGGCCCCGCTGACGACGAAGCCGAGGAGGAGCGGGCCGGCGATGGCAAGGAGCGCGTACCGGTAGCCGACGTGCTCGGCGAGCAGTCCGAGCAGCGGCGGTCCGCAGAGGAAGGCGAGGTAGCCGATCGAGGCGACCACCGACACCCGCATGGCGGCGTGGAGCGGCTCGTCGCCCGCCGCGCTCATCCCGGCCGGGAAGCCGAGCGCCGCCCCCAGACCCCAGAGGAACGCCCCGGCGAACGCGAGCCACAGCCACGGGGAGAGGGCGAAGAGGAGCAGCCCGGCGAGCGCGACGAGGGTCGTGGCGCGCAGCACCGTCACGCGGCCGAAGCGGGCGAGCAGCCGCTCCCCCGCCAGGCGCATGAGCGTCATAGCCACGACGAAGACACCGAAACCGACAGCCCCGACGGCGTCGGACGTCTCGAAGCCGTCGACGACGGCGAGGGCGACCCAGTCGTTCGCGGCCCCCTCGGTGAGGGCGAAGGCGAGCACCATGACGCCGACGAGGACGGTGCGGGGCTCGCGCCACCCCGCCAGCGCCGCGGCGAGCCCTCGGCGGCGGCTGCCCCGCGCGGGTGCCGGGAGGTGGGGCAGGAAGCCCCGGGTCGCCACGAGCACCCCGAGCACGACGACGACGGCGACGACCGCGAGGTGGACGGTCACCGGGACGCGGAGCAGGGCCGCGACCGCGCCGACCCCGGCTCCCGCGACGGTGCCGATCGAGAAGCCGGCGTGGAACCGCGGCATGATCTCGCGGGAGATCGCGTGCTCGACGACGCCGCCCTCGACGTTCATCGCCACGTCCCAGCCCGCGATGCCCACCTGCGCGACGAGCAGCCCGAGCGCGAGCACGGGGACGGACCCCGCGAGGAGCCCGAGGATGACGACGACGAAGCCGCCCGCCGCGACGAGCGACGAGCCCCGCACGGTCGGGGCGGTCCCCCAGCGCTGCGCGACCGCGCCGGCTGCCGGGAGGGCGAGCAGCGACCCGACGGAGCCGACGAGCAGCAGCAGGCCCATCTGCCCGGGAGTCAGCCCGAGCGCGTCCCGGACGGCCGGCAGGCGCGAGACCCAGTTGGCGAAGAGGAACCCGTTGAGTGCGAAGACGACGACGACGGCCACCGCGGCGCGGCGGCCCGCCACTGCGGCGGCGGTCACCGGGTCCGGACCAGCGCCTGGGCCTTGGCGAGCACGGTGACGCCCGCGGCGCGGGCGGTGAGGTCGACCCGCACGGTCCCGGCCTCGGGGTCGAGGGCTCCGACCTTGCCGGTGACCTCGAGCTCGACCTCCCCCGGGTCCGGAACGACGATCGGCCTGGTGAAGCGCACGCCGTAGTCCAGGACGGCGCCCGGGTCCCCGGCCCACTCGGTGACGGCGGCCGCGGCCAGGCCCATCGTCGCCATCCCGTGGGCGATGACGCCGTCCAGGCCCACCTCGCGGGCGACCCGCTCGTTGTAGTGGATCGGGTTGAAGTCCCCGGAGGCGCCGGCGTAGCGCACGAGCAGCGCCCGGTCGACGGTGAAGGTGCGGGTGAACAGCTCGTCCCCGACGACGAGGTCGCTCATCGGCCCTCCCCCCGCACGGCGAGGGTGGAGCGCACGGTGGCGACCGGGGCGCCGTCGTCGTCGACGATCTCGGCCCGGGTGCTCACCATCGCGATGCCCGCCCGCTCGGTGACGGCGTCGACGTGGACGGTGGTGCGCAGGAGGTCCCCGGCGACGATCGGGCGGTGGTGGGTGAAGCGCTCCTCGGCGTGGACCACGCGGGAGAAGTCGATGCCGGACTCGGGGTCGGCGATGTACGCCTGCTCGGCCCGCTGCGCGACGACGACGGCGAAGGTCGGCGGGGCGACGACGTCGTCGTAGCCGAGCGCGCGGGCGGCGTCCCGGTCGGTGTGGGCGGGGTGCGCCGAGCCGGTGGCCGCGGCCATCTCGGCGATCTTCACGGCGGACACCTGGTAGGTCTCGGTCGGGGAAAAAGAACGCCCCACGAGCGTCGTGTTGACGCTGGTGGGGCGGGCTGCGCTGTCGGTCACGCGGTCAAGCGTAAGGGCGTCAGCGGGTCTCGCGGTGCGTGGTGTGAACGTTGCAGCGCGGGCAGTGCTTCTTCATCTCGAGCCGGTCGGGGTTGTTCCGCCGGTTCTTCTTCGTGATGTAGTTCCGCTCCTTGCACTGCTCGCAGGCGAGAGTGATCTTCGGGCGAACGTCACTGGACTTGCTGGCCACGTGTTTCCTCGCGTTCATCGGGGCTCCGGGGCCCCGGAGCCGTGTCGTTCAGTAGCGGGGGCGGGACTCGAACCCGCGACACCACGATTATGAGCCGTGTGCTCTAACCACCTGAGCTACCCCGCCATGATCGTCGACCCATGGCCGGCACGCCATGTTACGTGACGCACGACGTGGACGTCGATCGGAGCCCCGAAAGGGAATCGAACCCTTGACCTTCTCCTTACCATGGAGACGCTCTGCCGACTGAGCTATCGGGGCAGCGGGGATGAGACTACCTGGCCCGGGGCCGGAAGACGAAATCGTCGAGACGTGCGCTTCCTCACGTCGGCCCTCAGGCCCGTCAGGACGCGGATAACTCGGCCGTCGGCACCTGTCGGGGCGGATGACCCCACTCGGCTCCCGCCGGGCGGCGGGGCTGGTCGGGGGGCCGCCGGCGACGCACCGCTGACGCGTCACGGGCTCCGCCCGGGCGCCGGCCGAGCTCCCCAGCGGGCAGCCGCCGCCCCCGTGGACCGACGGGGCGCGGGTGGCCTGGTACGACAACAGCCCGGGCCCCTGAGGGCCCGGGCTGTGCACGTGGCGGGTGCAGGATTCGAACCTGCGAAGCATTCCGCGGCTGATTTACAGTCAGCTCCCTTTGGCCGCTCGGGCAACCCGCCTTGGTCCGCGAAGGACCGAGTGGAAGAATAGCAAGCCGCAGCGGGTGCTCCTAACCGGGCGCCGCGTGATCCCCCTCGCACCGACCCTAGGAGACCGCGATGGCCGACTCGTCCTTCGACGTCGTGAGCAAGATCGACCGCCAGGAGGTCGACAACGCCGTCAACCAGGCCGCCAAGGAGATCGCCCAGCGGTACGACTTCAAGGGCGTGGGGGCGTCCGTCGCGTGGAGCGGCGAGGACGCCATCCTCCTCACGGCCAACTCCCCCGAGCGGGTGCTCGCCGTCCTGGACGTCCTGCAGACCAAGCTCATCAAGCGCGGGGTGTCCCTCAAGGCGCTCGACACCGGTGACGACGAGCCCAAGCCCTCGGGCAAGGAGTACCGCCTCGTGGCGGCGCTCAAGGAGGGGCTGAGCTCGGAGAACGCGAAGAAGATCACCAAGCTCATCCGCGACGAGGGCCCCAAGGGCGTCAAGACCCAGATCACCGGGGACGAGGTGCGGGTCTCCTCCAAGAGCCGCGACGACCTCCAGGAGGTCATCGCCCTCCTCAAGGGCGCCGACATCGACGCCGCACTGCAGTTCGTCAACTACCGCTGAGGCTCGCTGAGCGCCTGAGGGGCGCTGAGGCAGCCGACCGGGGCGTGACAGCCCAGGGGCGGCCCTGAGGGCAGCCGGACGGCCCGCTGAGCGCTCCCAGGGCGTCCGGAGCGACTCCAGGCCCATGGGAGGGCCTGAGAGTGGCACGGGAGGCGCCGAGCGCACGCGGACGCCCGGGAGCCTCCTGTGGGGCTCAGTGGTGCTCGGCGCGTGGGCCGGTGGGGGCACCCCCGCGGGCCCCCACCACGCAGCCCCGTCTCCCGAACCTGCCACCAGGTCCTCACACCGGTCCCATCAGCACCCGGCGCCGCGTGACGGGCGGCGTGGCGCGGACTCGGTGGCAGGAATCGTGGCGCCGGCGCGACCGACCGAAGCCGACCTCCCCGCACGCGCGGCAAGGACGCTGCCCCCGGCGCGACAGCGCAGCCGCCGTGGCAGTTCCTGCCACAAAGTCCTCACACCAGCCCCACCAGCACCCCGCGTCGGCGTGGCGTGCGGCGCGGCGCGGACCTGGTGGCAGGAAGTGCTCGGCGGGCGAGGCGAGGCGGCAGGAAGCCTCTTCGGCCGACGGCACCTCAGCAGGGCCGAACCTGCCACAAAGTCCTCACACCAGTCCCACCAGCACCCCTGCGACGGCGTGGCGCTCCGCGCGGCGCGGCGTGGACCTGGTGGCAGGAACGTGGCGCCGCGCGGCGAGGTCGGCAGGGAACCCACCGGCGCAGGTGCCGGGCGGGGTGCCTGCGGCCGACGAGCGGCCACCAGCGCCGGCCTCAGCGGCGAACCGTCAACGGTAGCCGGCCAGCTGCTCCAGGCGGGCGATGCGGTCGGCCATCGGCGGGTGGGTGGCGAAGAGCTTGGTCATGCCGCCGCCCCGGAAGGGGTTGGCGATCATCATGTGCGAGACGTCCTCGAGGCGCGGGTCCGGGCGCAGCGGGGCGGCCGCGGTGCCCCGCTCGAGCTTGGCCAGCGCCGAGGCCAGTGCCATCGGGTCACCGGTGAGCCGGGCGCCGTCCTCGTCCGCGTCGTACTCCCGGGTGCGGGAGATCGCGAGCTGGATGAGGGAGGCCGCGACCGGCGCGAGGATCGCCGTGGCGAGCATCGCCAGCGGGTTGCCGCCGCGGTCCCGGCCGCCGCCGAAGAAGAGCAGGAACTGGGCGGCCGAGGTGATGAGCCCGGCGATCGCCGCCGCCACCGAGGAGGTGAGGATGTCGCGGTTGTAGACGTGCATGAGCTCGTGGCCCAGCACCCCGCGCAGCTCACGCTCGTCGAGGATCTGCAGGATCCCCGCCGTGCAGCACACGGCTGCGTTGCGGGGGTTGCGACCCGTGGCGAAGGCGTTGGGCTGCATCGTCGGGGAGACGTACAGCCGCGGCATGGGCTGGCGCGCGGTGGTGGAGAGCTCGCGCACGATGCGGTACATCGCCGGCGCCTCGGCCTCGGAGACCGGGCGGGCCCCCATCGCGCGGATCGCGATCTTGTCCGAGTTCCAGTAGCTGTAGAACGTCGTGGCCAGGCCGATGAGCGCGAAGAGCCAGATGAACGCCCCGGAGCCGGTGCCGTTGGCGATGAGACCCCCGATCCCCAGGAGCACCGCCCACATGACGCCGAACAGCGCAGCGGTCTTCACCCCGTTCAGGTGCCGGCGACCAGCATCCATGTCCTCAGCTCTCCTCACCTCGCGAGATCCGGGTCATCTCGTCCCGGGGCACGACCTTGATCCGCTCACGACCCTCGGCCTCTCCGAGGGAACGCTCGTACGCGTCGAGAAGTTCCCAGCCGGCCCAGCTCGTCAGGGGCACGCCGGCCTCCTCGAGACGGGCGATGAGCGCGTCCGGGTCACCCTCGGCGGAGCCGGGGGCGATGGTCCCCTGCTCGACGTCGCTCACGAGGTGGCCGATGGTCTGCTGGGCGTCGGACTTGGTCGAGCCGATGAGGCCGACGGGGCCGCGCTTGATCCAGCCGGTCGCGTACAGGCCGGGGACGATGGCGCCGTCCTCGTCGAGCACGCGGCCCTCGTCGTTGGGCACGACACCCGCGACGTCGTCGAAGGCGACGCCCTCGATCGGGGAGCTGAAGTAGCCGACGGCGCGGTACACCGCCTGGACGGGGGTGTCGACGAAGACGCCGGTCCCGCGGACGTTGCCGTCCCCGGTGAGCTCGGTGCGCTCGGTGCGGATCCCGGTGACCCGGTCGGTGCCGAGGATCTCCACCGGGCGGTGGAGGAAGTGGAGGTGGATGCGCCGGGAGGCGGTGAGCTCCTCCGGGTCGCGCAGGGTCCAGTCGGTGAGCGTCTTGACGACCTGCTTGGTCTGGTTCGTCGAGCGGATCGCGGCCTCGGAGGCCTCGTCGAACTCGAAGTCCTCCTCGTAGACGATGACGTCGACGTCCGGGACCTTGCCGAGCTCGCGCAGCTCCAGCGGCGTGAACTTCACCTGCGCGGGACCGCGGCGGCCGAAGACGTGGACGTCGGTCACCGGGCTGGCGCGCAGCCCCTCGACGACGTTCGCCGGCACCTCGGTGGGCATGAGGTCCTCGACGTGCTTGGCGAGGATGCGCGCGACGTCCAGGGCGACGTTCCCGACGCCCAGCACGGCGACGCTCTGCGCCTCCAGCGGCCAGGTCCGCGGGACGTCGGGGTGCCCGTCGTACCAGGAGACGAAGTCGGCGGCGCCGTAGCTGCCGGGCAGGTCGATGCCGGGGATGGGCAGCGGGGCGTCCTTGTCGGCGCCGGTGGAGATGATGACGGCGTCGTAGTGACGGCGCAGCTCCTCCATCGACACGTCCGTGCCGACGTCGACGTTCCCGACGAGGCGGATGTCGCCGCGCGCGAGGATCTTCTGCAGCGCGACGATGATCTGCTTGATCCGCGGATGGTCGGGGGCCACGCCGTAGCGCACGAGCCCGAAGGGTGCGGGCAGTCGCTCGTAGAGGTCGATGGCGACGTCCAGACCCGTCTTGGACAGGATGTCGGCGGCGTAGATGCCGGCCGGGCCGGCACCGATGAGGGCAACGCGCAGTGGGCTGGTCACAGAGCCTCGTCTGGTCGGATGGAAGGGGGCAAATCCGCCGTCCAGTCTATGCCGTGGGCGCGGGCAC
>NZ_VDFS01000024.1:50319-60000 GCF_006151955.1 Georgenia sp. 311
GCAGCGGCTCGAGCTCGGCGACGGCGTCGCGCGCCCACTGGCGGGCGAGCTCACGCGCCTCCTCGAGCACCTCGTGGTCGCGCAGCTCCTCGACGGCGGCACGCAGCGCGGCGTCCGAGCGCAGGTCGGTGCCGAGCCGCTCGAGGACGGCGGCGCCCCGCTCGTCCAGGCGCCCCTCGGCGGCCCGTCGCTGCAGGAGCAGCACGGGCATGGTGGCCACGCCCTCGCGCAGGTCGGTGCCGGGGGTCTTGCCGGTGGTCTCGGAGTCAGAGGCGAGGTCGATGACGTCGTCGGCGAGCTGGAAGGCCACGCCGACCTTCTCCCCGTACCGCTCGAGGATGACGGCGAGGTCCTCACCGGCGCCGCTGAACACGGCCCCGTACCGCGCGGAGGCGGCGATGAGCGAGCCGGTCTTGTCCGCGAGCACCTGGATGTAGTGCGCGATCGGGTCCTCCCCCTCGCGCGGCCCGAGCGTCTCGTGCAGCTGGCCGAGGCACAGCCGCTCGAACGTCTCGGCGTGGACGCGCACCGCGTCGGCACCGAGGGAGGCCACGAGCTGGGAGGCGCGGGCGAACAGGAGGTCACCGGTGAGGATGGCCACCGAGTTGTCCCACACGGCGTGCGCGCTCGGCGCCCCGCGGCGCATGTCCGCGGAGTCCATGACGTCGTCGTGGTAGAGCGTGGCCAGGTGGGTGAGCTCGACGGCGACGGCGGCGCGCACGACCTCGTCGCGGCCCGGGGTCCCGAGCTCGGCGGTGAGGAGCGTGAGCGCGGGGCGCAGCCGCTTGCCGCCGGCGGCGGCGAGGTGGCGCATCGGGGCGTCGACGAGCTCGTCGGCGCCGGTGACCGCCTCGCGCAGCCGGTCCTCGACGTCCGCCATCGCCCCGGCGAGGCGGTCGGTGAGCTCGTCGTCGCCGAGCTGGAACATGGTCGCGGTCACGGCAGGAACGTCGCCGCCTGCTGGGCGAGGTCGAGGACGGGACCGGGCGCGACACCGAGGAGCACCGTGCCGAGCGCGCAGACAGCGACGGCGACGGAGGTCAGGCCCTCGGAGCGGACGACCGCGGTGCGCTCGCCGTCGGGCTCGGTGAAGAACATGAGCACGACGAGGCGGACGTAGAAGAACGCGGCCGCGGCGCTGGCGAGCACGGCGATGACGACGAGCACGGTGGCCCCGCCCGCCACGCCGGCGGCGAAGACCGAGAACTTGCCGATGAACCCGCCGGTGAGCGGGATGCCCGCGAAGGACAGCAGGAACAGGGTCATCGCCAGGGCCAGGGCCGGGCTGCGCCGGCCCAGGCCCGCCCACTGGGACAGGTGCAGGGCCTCGCCGGTCACGGTGCCGGCGGCGTCGCGCTCACGCACGAGCGTGACGACGGCGAACGCACCGACCGTGGCCAGGCCGTAGGCGAGGAGGTAGAAGAGCACCGCGGCGATGCCCTCCTGGACGAGCGCGACGACGCCGACGAGCACGAAGCCCGCGTGGGCGATCGAGGAGTAGGCGAGCATGCGCTTGACGTCCGTCTGGACGAGGGCGACGACGGTGCCCACTCCCATGGTGAGGATCGCGATGCCCCACATGAGCGGCTCGAGGTCCCAGCCCAGACCGGGGACGACGACGTAGACGAAGCGCAGGAGCGCGCCGAAGGCCGCGACCTTCGTGGCGGCGGCCATGAAGCCGGTGATCGGCGTCGGGGCCCCCTGGTAGACGTCCGGGGTCCACACGTGGAACGGGACGGCACCGACCTTGAAGAGCAGGCCGACGATGACGAGGACGCTGCCCGCGAGGAGCAGGCCGTCCATGCCCACGGTGCTCGGCACCGCGGTGGCGAGCTCGGACAGCCGCAGGCTGCCGGAGAAGCCGTAGAGCAGCGCGGCGCCCATGAGGAAGAACGCCGAGGAGAACGCCCCGAGCACGAAGTACTTGAGCGCGGCCTCCTGGGACAGGAGGCGACGGCGGCGCGCCATGCCGGAGAGCAGGTAGAGCGGCAGGGAGAGCACCTCGAGGGCGACGAACATCATGACGAGGTCACCGGCGGCCGGGAAGAGGAGCATGCCGCCGACCGAGAACAGGACGAACGGGAAGACCTCGGTCTGGCTCAGGCCGGCGCGCTGCGCCTCGTCCTCGTCCTGGCTGCCCGGCCGGGTGGCGGCCTGGGCGGCGAACGCGTCCTCGCCCCACTCGGAGCGGTCGGCGATGACGAGCAGACCCACGAGGGCGACGAGCGCGATGATCCCCTGCGCGAGGAGGGCCGGGCCGTCCTCGATGAGCGAGCCTCCGACGATCTCCGCCGGGCCGTTCACGCTGACGACCGTCCAGCGCCACACGACGGCGACGAGCGCACCGGCGAGGGCGAGGGCGGTGAGCACCACCTGGGCGCCGCGCCGGGCCGGGCGCGGCACGAAGGCGGCGACGAGCACGCCGAGCAGGCCCGCGCCGAGCACGATGAGGACGGGCGTCAGCGCGGCCCAGTCGATGGTCGGTGGTGCGAAGTTCACTTCTCGCTCCCCTCGGCGAACGCGGCGGCCGCGTCGCTCGATCCGTCAGTAAGGGCCCCCGCCATGGCGTCCACCGAGCTGGGCTGCTCGATGGCGGCCTCCTCGGCCACCGGCCGCAGCACGTCGATCACCGGGCCGGGCACGATGCCCAGGGCGAGCATCGCGGCGACGAGCGGCGCGACGACCCACTTCTCCCGGGCACCGAGGTCGGGCAGGGCCGCGAGCGTCTCGTTGCGCGGGCCGGTGAAGATCCGCTGGTAGGGCAGCAGGATGTACAGCGCCGCGATGATGACCGCGAGGACCGCGAAGACGGCGGCGACGATGTTGACCCGGAACGTGCCCAGGAGCACGAGGTACTCCGGGACGAAGCCGGACAGGCCCGGCAGCGCGATGGTCGCGAGGCCGGCGATGAGCCAGGTCCCGGCGAGCACCGGCGTGACGCGCTGCATGCCGCTGTAGCCACCGATCTCCTGGGTGCCGCCCCGCTGGGTGAGGAAGCCGGAGATGAGGAACAGGGCCGCGGTCGAGACACCGTGGGCGACCATGTAGAGCATGGCGCCGACGAGCGCGACCTCCTCGCGGACGAAGATGCCCAGGACGATGAAGCCGAAGTGGGACACCGAGGTGAAGGCGATGAGCCGCATGACGTCCCGCTGCCCCAGGGCGACGAACGCGCCGTAGAGGATCGAGACGACGGCGAGCACGATGATCACCGGCGCGGCCCACCGCGAGGCCTCGGGGAACAGCGGGAGGCACAGCGCGAGCATCCCGAAGGTGCCGACCTTGTCGAGCACGCCGACGAGCAGCGCGGACGTGCCCGGGGAGGCCTGCTGGGCGGCGTCGGGCAGCCACGTGTGGACCGGCCACATCGGTGCCTTGACCGCGAAGGCGATGAAGAAGGAGATGAAGATCCACCGCTCGGTCCACACGCCGAGCTCGGCGCCGGTGAGCGTGTCGATGAGGAACCCGTCGGGGCCGCCCGGGCCGAGCACGCCCAGCGCGATGACGCCGACGAGCATGACGAGGCCGCTCGCCAGGGAGTAGACGAGGAACTTCGTCGCCGCGTAGCGACGGCGGGTGCCGCCGAAGCCACCGATGAGGAAGTACACCGGGACGAGCATCGCCTCGAAGACGACGTAGAAGAGGAAGACGTCGCGGGCCGAGAAGACCGCCACCATCGTCGCCTCGAGGGCGAGGACGAGGGCGACGAACCCGGCCTGGCGGCGGGCGACGACGGCGCCCTCGGGCACGACCTCCTGCTCCCGCCAGGCGGCGAGGAGCGCGATCGGGACGAGGAAGACGGACAGGCCGACGAGGGTGAGGCCCAGACCGTTGACGCCCAGGGCGTAGGAGACCCCGAGCTGCGGGATCCACGAGGCCTGCTCGACGAACTGGTACTCACCCGCCAGGCCCAGGTCGAAGCCGCTCGCCATGACGACGAAGCCGGCGAGCACGACGAGGGAGACGGCCAGACCGATGGTGCGGGCGGCGCGCTGGACACCCGGCACGAGCCAGATCACCGCGGCCGCGACGAGCGGCACGACGATGAGGATCGTCAGCCAGGGAAGGTCACTGATGTTCTGCATGTTCGCTTCCTGGGCTCAGCCGCGCGAGGCGAGGACGACGACAAGGGCGGCGACGACACCGACGAGCATGATCGCGGCGTAGGACCGGATGTACCCGGTCTGCAGGCGGCGCAGCACGCCGCCGGTCCCGGACGTGCCCCGGGCCAGGCCCATGACCGCGCCGTCGACCACGGCGGAGTCGGCGTAGACCAGGCCGCGGGTGAGGTACTGACCCGGGCGCATGAACACTCCTTCGTTGACGGCGTCCTGGTAGAGGTCGCGGCGGGCGGCGCGGGTGAGCACCGATCCGCGGGGGGCCTCCACCGGGACGGTGGACGCGGCGTACTGGCGCCAGGCGAGGAACACGCCGACCGCCACGAGGGCGAGCGTCGCGCCGATGATGACCGGGATGGGCAGCACGGGGTCGTGGTGCTCCACGTGGCCGATGGACGGCTCGAGCCAGGTGACGAAGGTGTCACCGGCGGCGAGCACCGCACCCAGGCCGACCGAGCCGAGCGCGAGGATGATCATCGGCACGGTCATGAGGGCCGAGCCCTCGTGCGGGTGCTGCTCCCCGCCCTCACGGGTGGGTGTCCAGCGCTCCTTGCCGTGGAACGTCATGAAGAACAGGCGCGACATGTAGAAGGCGGTGAGCCCCGCGGCCAGCAGCGTGACGGTGCCGAACACCCACGGGCGCCAGCCCTCGCCGACGAACGCGGCCTCGATGATGAGGTCCTTGCTCCAGTAGCCGGACAGGCCGGGGAAGCCGATGATCGCGAGCCAGCCGGCCCCGAAGGTCAGCCAGGTGATCTTCATGTACTTGCTCAGGCCACCGAAGCGCCGCATGTCGACCTGGTCGTCCATGCCGTGCATGACCGACCCCGCCCCGAGGAACATCCCGGCCTTGAAGAAGCCGTGGGTGATGAGGTGGAAGATCGCGAAGGCGTAGCCCACCGGGCCGAGGCCCGCGGCGAGCATCATGTAGCCGATCTGGGACATCGTCGAGGCGGCGAGCACCTTCTTGATGTCGTCCTTGGCCGAACCGACGACGGCCCCGAAGACCAGGGTGATCGCACCGACGATGACGACGACGAGCTGCGCCGCGGGGGCGCCGTCGAAGACCGGGGCGGAGCGCACGACGAGGTAGACACCGGCGGTGACCATGGTCGCTGCGTGGATGAGCGCCGAGACGGGGGTCGGGCCGGCCATCGCGTCCCCGAGCCACGCCTGGAGCGGGAACTGCGCCGACTTGCCGCAGGCGGCGAGCAGGAGGAGGAGCCCGATCGCGGTGAGCAGCCCCTGGGAGGCCCCGGCGGCGCCGGCGAAGACGCTGTCGAAGTCGACGGCGCCGAAGGCGGCGAACATCGTCATCATCGCGAGGAGCAGACCGAGGTCGCCGACGCGGTTCATCACGAAGGCCTTCTTCGCGGCGACGGCGTAGTCCGTGCGGAAGTTCCAGAAGCCGATGAGGAGGTAGGAGGCCAGGCCCACGCCCTCCCAGCCGACGAACAGCAGCACGTAGGAGTCGGCGAGCACGAGGACGAGCATCGCGGCGACGAAGAGGTTGAGGTAGGCGAAGAACCGGCGACGGTCGACGTCGTGCTCCATGTACGCCACCGAGTACACGTGGATGAGCGTGCCCACGAAGGTGACGAGCATGACGAAGGACATCGACAGCGGGTCGAGCCGCATGCCCGCGTCGACCGTGAGCTCACCGACCGGCAGCCAGGTGAACAGGTGCAGGTCCATCACCCGCTCGGCCGGGTCGAGCCCGATCATCTGCAGGACGACGAGGAGGCCGACGACGAAGGCACCACCGGAGGCGAGGACGCCCAGCCAGTGCCCCCAGCGGTCGGAGCGCCGCCCGGTCAGCAGGAGCACTGCCGCCCCGAGGAGCGGCAGGGCCACCATGAGCCAGGCGAAGGAGGCCGCCCCGCCGGCCGTGGTCGCGTCGACCGCGGCTGTGGGTACGGACAGCGCCGGTGTTCCCAGCATTAGCACGTTGCTCCCCGTCAGTTCTTGAGCAGGTTGACGTCGTCGATGGACGCCGACCGGCGGGTTCGGAAGATGGAGACGACGATCGCCAGGCCGATGACGACCTCGGCGGCCGCGACGAGCATGACGAAGAAGGCGAAGACCTCACCGTGGAGGTTGCCGTGCCAGCGCGCGAAGGTGATGAGCGTGAGGTTCGCCGCGTTGAGCATGAGCTCCACACCCATGAGCGCGATGATGCTGTTGCGGCGCAGGAGCACCGCCATCGCGCCGATGGAGAAGAGGATGCCCGACAGGACGAGGTAGTTGACGAGGGTCACTGCTGGTCCTCCTGCTCGGCGCGCTTGGTGCCCGTGTCCTCGGTGCTCTGGCTCGTGGGTCGCTCGCCGTCCACGGTGCTCGTGCCCGGGGCCGGGTCGGTGCCCGGCATCCCGGCCTCGCCGGACTGGGTGACGCTGCGGGCACCACCGTCACCCGGGTGGGTGCTCGCCGAGGCGGCGAGCTGGGCGGCGAGCTCGGGGCTGACGGAGGCGATGGAGCGCTGCTGGCCGCGGATGCGCAGCACGCGCGGCACGGACTCCTCGATCGGCTTGCCGTCGGCCCCGAGCGCGGGGACGTCGGCGGCGTTGTGCCGGGCGTAGACGCCGGGGGCGGGCAGGTTGCGCAGGCGGGTGTCGCCGCTGGCCGCGTAGGCGGCCATCTTCTCCGCCAGCACCTCACGCTGGGTGCGCTTGGGGCGCAGCCGCTCCGCGCGGGTGAGGACGACGGCGCCGACGGCGGCCGTGACGAGCAGGATGCCGGAGATCTCCACGACGAGGACGTAGTCGGAGAACAGCAGGCGCGCGACGCCGACGGGGTTGGTGTCCTCGTTGGCGAGCTCGAGGCCGCGCGGGGCGGGCATCGTGGCCCGCAGGGCGACGGCGGCGATGAGCGCGATGAGGCCGAGGCCTCCGATCGCGGCGATCCACCGCTGGCCCTTGAGCGTCTCGATCACGGAGTCCGAGGCGTCGACGCCGACGAGCATGAGCACGAAGAGGAACAGCATCATGATCGCGCCGGTGTAGACGACGATCTGGGCGACGCCGAGGAACAGCGCCTCCTGGACGATGTAGAACCCGGCGAGGGCGATCATGACGAACACGACGCACATCGCGGCGTAGACCGCCTTGCGCGCGAACAGCAGGCCGAGGGCCGCGAGCACGGCGAGCGGTGCGACGATCCAGAAGAAGACGGTCTCGCCGGTGCTCACCACCCCGGTCTCGGCCAGGCTCATCGGCAGGCTCATGCCCGGGCCTCCTTGACGGTGCGGACCGTCTCGAGGCTCGGGTCCTCGGGACGGCGCTCGCGGACCCACTCGACCTGTGCGTCGGTCGGTCCGCTGATCTCGTTGCGGTAGTAGTCGTCGTCCTCGGTGCCCGCGACCATCGGGTGGGGCGGGGCGAGCATGCCGGGGGCGAGCGGGGCCAGCAGGTCCTGCTTCTCGTAGATCATGCCCTCGCGCGTGGGACCGGTGAGCTCGTACTCGTTGGTCATCGTCAGCGCGCGGGTGGGGCAGGCCTCGATGCAGTACCCGCAGAAGATGCAGCGCAGGTAGTTGATCTGGTAGACGCGGCCGTAGCGCTCGCCGGGCGAGAACTGGGCGTCGGGGCTGTTGTTGCCACCCTGGACGAGGATCGCGTCGGCCGGGCAGGCCCAGGCGCACAGCTCGCAGCCGATGCACTTCTCCAGGCCGTCGGCGTACCGGTTGAGCTGGTGGCGACCGTGGTAGCGCGGCTGGGTCGGCACCTTCTCGAAGGGGTACTGCTCGGTGACCGTCGGACGGAACATCGAGGAGAAGGTGACACCGAACCCGGCGACGGGGGCGAGGAGCTCGCCGAGGGCGCCCTTCTCGTCCCGCTCGAACTTCATCGGCAGGGGACGGGCGACCTCCCCCCGCGCCTTCGACGGCTTGGCCAGCTGCTTGCGCAGCCGCTCCTTGCGCGGCTCGTGATCCTGGCGCTTACTCATCGGTGGCCTCCTGTGCGGGTGCCGAAATGGTCTGGGTGGCGCCGGGGGCCTGCTGCTCGCGCAGCCTGCGCCGCGGCGAGGGCGGCAGCTGCTGGCCCGGCATCGGGGGCACCGGGTAGCCGCCGGCGAACGCGTCGAACTCGGAGTCGACGACGACGCCGCCGGTGCCGGTGGCGTCCGCCGGCTCGGGCTCCGGCTCGGGCTTCTTCTCCGGCCAGAGCAGGGTGACGACGAGGACGACGACGAGGATGCCGGCGAGGACGAAGAGCAGGGTGCGCAGGTCGATGTCACCGAACTGGAGGAGGCCCTGGACGACGGCGACGGCGACGAGCCACGCGAGCGCGACCGGGATGAGGATCTTCCAGCCGAGGTTCATGAACTGGTCGTAGCGGAAGCGCAGGAGCGTCGCGCGCAGCCAGAACATGAAGAACATGACGAGCCAGATCTTGGCGACCATCCACAGCAGCGGCCACCAGCCCTCGTTGAACGTGCCGTCGTTGATCGCCGACAGCGGCCACGGGGCGCGCCAGCCACCGAGGAAGAGCGTGGCGGCGACGGCCGAGACGTTGAGCATGTTCACGTACTCGGCGAGGAAGAACCAGGCGAACTTCATCGAGGAGTACTCGACCATGTGGCCGGCGACGAGCTCGCCCTCGGCCTCGGGAAGGTCGAAGGGCAGCCGGTTGACCTCACCGACCATCGACACGAGGTAGACGAGGAACGCGGGCAGCAGGACGATCGCCCACCACAGCCGGGTCTGGGAGTCGACGATCTGGGAGGTCGACGCCGAGCCGGAGACGAGGAAGACCGAGGCGAGGGACAGCGCCATCGCCAGCTCGTAGGAGATGACCTGAGCCGAGGAGCGGACCGCGCCGAGCAGCGGGAAGGTCGAGTTGGACGACCAGCCACCCAGGACGATGCCGTACACGCCGATGGCGGTGATGCCGAGGATGTAGAGCACGGCGACCGAGGAGTCGGCGAGCTGCAGCGGCGTCGTCACCCCGAACATCGAGACCTCGGGCCCGAACGGGATCACCGCGTAGATCATGAACGCGCACAGCGCGGCGATGAACGGCGCCAGGAGGTAGACGAAGCGGTCCGCGCCCTTGAGGTTGAAGTCCTCCTTGAGCAGCAGCTTCATCGCGTCGGCGACCGACTGCAACGAGCCGGCGGGGCCGTGGACGTTGGGGCCGGGGCGGGTCTGCATGCGGGCGAGGACCTTGCGCTCGGCCCAGATGGCGACGAGCACGAAGAGCAGCAGCATGACGATGATCGCCACCGCCTTGATCACCCAGATCCACCAGGTGTCGTTGCTGAAGTCGGCGGACGGGCCGGCCGACGGGTCGCTGATGACCATGGGCGCGAAGATCATCGCGTCACCTCCAGGTCGACGATGGTGCCGGCGCCCGCGCCGAGCATCTCGTGCACGTGGGACCCCGGGGAGTTCTCCGGGAGCCAGACGACGTCATCGGGCATCGTCGTGACGGCCAGCGGCAGGGTGATGCTACCGGCCGGGCCACGGACGGTGACCGCGGTCCCGTCGGTGGCGCCGAGCTCGGCGGCGCGCGCCGCCGAGAGGCGGACGACCGGGCGCTGGGCGGTGCCGGCGAGGTGCGGC
>NZ_VDFS01000024.1:60295-82418 GCF_006151955.1 Georgenia sp. 311
GCCCGCGACCGTCGTCGAGCATGAGCTTCCAGGTGGCGAGGACCGCCTGGCCCGGGCCGGCGACCGGCGCGGCGCCGGCCTCGGCCGGCACGGGGGCCGGGGCCTGGGACGGCTGCCAGCCGGCGAGCTCGCCGATCTGCGCGTGGACCTCGGCGAGGGTGGCGGACCCGAGGGTCACCCCGAGCTCGGCGGCGAGGCCGTCGAGGACCCGGTGGTCGCTGAGGTGGTGGGAGACGAGCACCTGCCCGAACGGCCGGCGGCGACCCTCCCAGTTGACGAAGGTGCCCCCCTTCTCCACGGGCGGGGCGACGGGCAGGACGACGTCGGCGTGGTCGGTGACCTCGCTGCGGCGCACCTCGAGCTGGACGACGAACCCGGCGGCGGCCAGGGCCCGGCGCGCGAGCGCGGGGTCGGGCAGGTCGCGCACGTCGACGCCGCCGACGAGGAGCCCACCGAGCTGTCCGGCGGCCGCGGCCTCGAGGATCGCGGGCAGGTCGCGGCCGACCTCGGCGGGCAGGCGGTCCACGCCCCAGGCGGCCGCGGCGTCGACGCGGGCCTCGGCGTCGGTGACCTGCCGGCCGCCGGGCAGCAGCCCGGGCAGCAGGCCGGCCTCGACGGCGCCGCACTCACCGGCGCGCCGCGGCACCCAGGCGACGCGCGCCCCGGTGCGGTCGGCGAGCCGCTCGACGGCGCTGAGCGTGCCGGGCAGCGCCGCGGCCCGCTCGCCGACGAGGATGACCGAGCCCGGCGCGGCCAGCGCCTGGGCGATCGCCGCGTGGGCGACCTCGCCGGAGTCCGGGGTGATGGCGCCCAGGACGCCCGGCTCGGAGCCGGGGGCCGTCGGGAGCAGCGAGGCGCGCAGCTTGGTCGTGCCGCGGGTGGCGAAGGGCGCGATCGTCGAGACGGCGACCGTCCCGGCGAGCATCCCCTTGCGCAGCCGCAGGAAGATCGTGCCGCACTCCTCCTCCGGCTCCAGGGCGACGAGGAGGACGTGGCCGGCCTGCTCCAGCCCGGAGTAGGTGACGTCCATCGACCCGGCGGCGACGCGGCGGGCGAGGAAGTCGGCCTCCTCGGCGGAGGACGGGCGGGCGCGGTGGTCGACGTCGTTCGTGCGGAGAACCGCGCGGGCGAAGCGCGACCAGGCGTAGGAGTCCTCGAGGGTGAGGCGGCCACCGGGCAGGACACCCACGCCGCCGGCCTCGCGGGCCCGCTCGAGGCCGCGGGCCGCGAGGTGCAGGGCCTCGGACCAGCTGGTCTCGACGAGCTCGCCGGTCTCCTCGTCCCGCACGAGCGGGTACTCGAGGCGGTCGGGGGCGGTCTGCCACGCGAAGGCGAAGCGGTCCTTGTCGGTGATCCACTCCTCGTTGACCTGCGGGTCGTCGCCCGCGAGGCGGCGCACGACGACGCCGCGGCGGTGGTCCACGCGGATGGCCGAGCCACTCGCGTCGTGCTCGGAGACCGAGTCCGTCGACACGAGGTCGAAGGGCCGTGAGCGGAAGCGGTAGGTGGCCGAGGTGAGCGCGCCGACCGGGCAGATCTGGATCGTGTTGCCCGAGAAGTAGGAGGAGAACGGGCGACCGGTGGTGTCGGTCTCGGCGACGCCGATCGGGCCGGCGGACAGGCCGACCTCGATCCCCGGCTCGCCCTGGACGGGGCCGCTGAGGCCGTCGTCGGTCACTCGCGGGGCGTGCCCGCCGGCGTAGGCGAAGTCGAGGACGTCGGCGTCGAAGGTGCCGACCTGCGAGCCGTGGGTCGCGTGGACCTCCCGGCCGGGGGTGCCGCCGCCGCGACCCTGGAGCGCGATGAACGGGTCACCGGCGATCTGGTCGGAGAAGCGGGTGCAGCGCTGGCACAGGATGCAGCGGTCGCGGTCGAGGAGGATCTCGCTGGAGATCTTCAGCGGCTTGGGGAAGGTCCGCTTGATGTCGACGAACCGGGTGGTGGCCCGGCCGTTGCTCATCGCCTGGTTCTGCAGCGGGCACTCCCCGCCCTTGTCACAGACGGGGCAGTCGAGCGGGTGGTTGACGAGGAGGAACTCGATCATCCCGTGCTGCGCCTTGTCGGCGACGGCGGAGGTGTGCTGGGTCGCGACGACCATCCCGGGCGTGGCCTCGAGCGTGCAGGAGGCCTGCGGCTTGGGCATGGCCCGCAGGTTGCCCTCGCGGTCGGGCATGGAGACCTCGACGAGGCACTGCCGGCAGGCGCCGGCGGGCTTGAGCAGCGGGTGGTCGCAGAACCGGGGGATCTGGATGCCCACCTGCTCGGCAGCCCGGATGACCAGCGTGCCCTTGGGGACATCGACCTCGACGCCGTCGATCGTGACGGTGAGGAGCTCCTCCTCGACCTTCGCGGGGGTCGTCGTCATCGGGCACCTACTTCGGAGAACAGGGCGGAAGCCTCGTACGGGAACAGCTCGCTGGCCGGGGTGTGGGTCCCGGCCTCGAACTCGGCGCGGAAGTGCTTGATCCCGCTCTGGATCGGGACCGCCGAGGCGTCACCGAGCGCGCAGAACGAGCGGCCGGCGATGTTGGCGGAGACGTCGAGCAGGAGGTCGATGTCGCTGGGCAGGCCCTTGCCGGCCTCGAGCCGGTGCATGACCTGCTTCATCCAGTACGTGCCCTCGCGGCAGGGGGTGCACTTGCCGCAGGACTCGTGCTGGTAGAAGTCGGTCCAGCGGGAGACGACCCGGACGACCGACACGGTCTCGTCGAAGACCATGAGCGACCGGGTACCGAGCATCGAGCCCGCTGCCCCGACCGAGTCGTAGTCGAGGGGCACGTCGAGGTGCTCCTCGGTGAGGATCGGCGTGGAGGAGCCACCGGGCACCCAGAACTTCAGGCGGTGCCCGGCCCGGACGCCGCCGGCCATGTCGAGCAGCTCGCGCATGGTGATGCCGAGCGGCGCCTCGTACTGGCCGGGCCGGGTGACGTGGCCGGACAGGGAGAAGAACCCGTGGCCGGCCGACTTCTCGGTGCCCATCGAGGTGAACCACTCCGCTCCCCCGCGGATGATCGTGGGGACGGAGGCGACGGACTCGACGTTGTTGACGACCGTCGGGCGCGCGTACAGGCCGGCGACCGCCGGGAACGGGGGCTTGAGCCGCGGCTGGCCGCGCCGGCCCTCGAGGGAGTCGAGCAGCGCCGTCTCCTCACCGCAGATGTAGGCGCCGGCGCCGGCGTGCACGGTGATCTCGAGGTCGTAGTCGCCGTTGGGGCCCAGCCCCTTGCCGATGAGACCGGCCTCGCGGGCCTCGCGGACCGCCGCGAGGAGGCGCCGGTAGACGTGGACGACCTCGCCGCGCAGGTAGATGAACGCGTGGTGCCCGCCGATCGCGTAGGACGTGATCGCCACGCCCTCGATGAGGGCGTGCGGGTTGGCCATCATGAGCGGGATGTCCTTGCAGGCACCCGGCTCGGACTCGTCCGCGTTGACCACGAGGTACCGCGGTCCGCCGTCGGCCGGGGGCAGGAAGGACCACTTGAGGCCCGTCGGGAAGCCCGCGCCGCCGCGGCCGCGCAGCCCGGAGGCCTTGACGGTGTCGACGATGTCGGCCGGGGCCATGGTGAAGGCCTTGGCCAGGCCCTCGTACCCGCCACGGGAGCGGTAGGTGTCCAGCGTCCAGGAGCGCTCGGCGTCCCAGGGGTCGGACAGGACCGGCGTCAGCTGCGTCGTGCTCACTGCTTGCCCTCCTCGGCCGTGGCGCCCTCGCCGGCGGGGCCACGCTTGCCCGCCGGGTCGGAGTCGTCAGGGGTGGTCGGCGGCCGTTCGGCGCTGCCGTAGGGGTCGGGGACGTCTCCGGTGGTGCCGGACGCGTCACCGTCCGAGCTGTCCAGCGAGGGCGCGCGCCAGCCGTGCTCACGCGCGATCGACAGGCCGGCGAGCGTCGCGGGGCCCGCGGCGGGTCCCTCGTCGGCGCGTCCGTCCTCGAAGCCGGCGAGCACGTGGGAGATCTCCTTGAACGTGCCGACGGTGGCGGCGCCACGGGTCGGGGTGACCGGGCGCCCGGCGCGCAGCTGGTCGACGAGCTCGACCGCCGACGTCGGGGTCTGGTTGTCGAAGAACTCCCAGTTGACGACGATCACCGGCGCGTAGTCGCACGCCGCGTTGCACTCGACCTGCTCGAGAGTGATCTTGCCGTCCTCGGTGGTCTCGTCGTGCCCGATGCCCAGGTGCTCCGAGACACGCTCGTAGATGAGGTCGCCACCCATGACCGCGCACAGCGCGTTCGTGCACACCCCGACGGTGTACTCACCGTTGGGGTGGCGCTTGTACTGGGTGTAGAACGTCGCGACCGCGGAGACCTCGGCGCGGGTGAGGCCCAGGACGTCGGCGCACAGCGCGATGCCGCGGGCGCTGACGTACCCGTCCTCGGACTGGACGAGGTGGAGCATCGGCAGGAGCGCGGAGCGCGCCTGCGGGTAGCGGGAGATGATCTGCGCGGCCTCGCCGCGCAGCCTCTCCTCCGCCTCGGGTGCGTAAGCGGTGACGCTCATCAGCGGTCCACCCCTCCCAGGACAGGGTCGAGCGAGGCGAGCGTGACGACGACGTCGGCCAGCTGGCCGCCCTCGCTCATGATCGACATCGACTGCAGGTTCGAGAACGACGGGTCACGGAAGTGGGCCCGGTAGGGGCGGGTGCCGCCGTCGGACACGAGGTGCACGCCCATGACGCCCTTGGCGTGCTCGATGGTCTGGTAGACCTGCCCGGCCGGGACCCGGAAGCCCTCGGTGACGAGCTTGAAGTGGTGGATGAGCGACTCCATCGAGGTGCCCATGATCTCGCGGATGTGGTCCAGCGAGTTGCCCTGGCCGTCGCTGCCGATCGACAGCTGCGCGGGCCACGCGACCTTCTTGTCGGCGACCATGACGGGGCCGGGGGTCGCGTCGAGCCGGTCGAGGACCTGGTAGACGATCTTCATGGACTCGTAGCACTCGGCCCAGCGGACCTTGACGCGAGCCATGGCGTCGGACGCCGTCTCGGTGATGACGTCGAAGTCGTAGGTCTCGTAACCGCAGTACGGGGAGACCTTGCGCAGGTCGAGCGGGTAGCCGGCGGCGCGCAGGCACGGCCCGGTGAGACCCAGGGCGAGCGCGGCGGACAGCGAGATGTACCCGACGTCCTCGTGACGCGCCTTGTAGATCGGGTTCGCCATCGTGAGGTCCTGCAGCTCACCGATGTCCCGACGGACGTTGGGGAGCAGACGGCGGACCATCTCGGTGGTGTCGGCCGGGATGTCCTGCGCGACGCCGCCGGGGCGGATGTAGGCGTGGTTCATCCGCAGGCCGGTGATGTGCTCGAAGATCCGCAGGATCTCCTCGCGGGCGCGGAAGCCGATGGTCATCATCGTCGTCGCGCCGAGCTCGTTGCCGGCGGTGCAGATGGCGACGAGGTGGGAGGCGATCCGGTTGAGCTCCATGAGCAGGACCCGGATGAGCGTGGCGCGCTCGGGCACCTCGTCGGTGATGCCGAGCAGCTTCTCCACCGCGAGGCAGTAGGGCACCTCCTGGAAGAAGGGGGCGACGTAGTCCATGCGGGTGCAGAACGTCACGCCCTGGGTCCAGGTGCGGTACTCCATGTTCTTCTCGATACCCGTGTGCAGGTACCCGGTGCCGACGCGCAGCTCGTTGACCGTCTCACCCTCGATGTCGAGGATGAGACGCAGGACCCCGTGGGTCGAGGGGTGCACCGGGCCCATGTTGACGACGATCCGCTCCTCGCCGAGGCGCTCGGCCTCGGCGGCGATCGATGCCCAGTCCCCGCCCTCGGCGGTGAACTCCGGGCCGGTGTGGGAGTCGAGCGCAGGCCCCGTGGCGTGCAGGTTCGTGGCCATCAGCTGTAAGACCTCCGGGTGTCGGGCGGCGGGACGGTCGCACCCTTGTACTCGACCGGGATCCCGCCGAGCGGGTAGTCCTTGCGCTGCGGGTGGCCGACCCAGTCGTCGGGCAGCGCGGTGCGCGCGAGGGAGGGGTGACCGTCGAAGACGATGCCGATGAGGTCCCAGGTCTCACGCTCGTGCCAGTCGTTGCCCGGGTAGACGTCCACGAGGGTGGGCACGTGCGGGTCGGCGTCGGGGCAGGTGACCTCGATGCGCAGCTGGCGGCTGTGGGTCAGCGAGAGGAGGTGGTAGACGGCGTGCAGCTCGCGGTCGACGTCGTTGGGGAAGTGGACGCCGGAGACGCCCAGGCACAGCTCGAAGCGCAGGTCCTGGTCGTCGCGCAGCCACTGGGCGACGCGGCGCAGGTGCTCGCGGGAGAGGAAGATCGTGAGCTCACCGCGGTCGACGACGACCTTCTCGATCGCGGCGTCGGGGTCGATGCCCTCCCCCTCGAGCAGCTCGACGAGGACGTCGACGACCTCGTCGAACCAGCCGCCGTAGGGACGCTCGGAGGCGGGCGGCATCGCCACGGGGCTCACCAGCCCGCCGAAGCCGGAGGTGTCGCCCGAGCCGTGCACGCCGAACATCCCGCGGCGCACGTCGACGACCTCGAGCTGGGTACGCCCGCCACGCGGCCCGGCGGGCACGTTCTGGCCACCCGCCTCCAGGGCGGCGGCGGTCGTCGACTGCGCGCCGACCTCCCCGGTCCCCGGCTTGACGGTGTCGGCCGCGGACTTCTTCTCGTCGTCGCGCTCGCTCACGCCAGCAGCCCCTTCATCTGGTGGGTGGGGGTCGCCGCGAGGGCGGCCTGCTCGGCGGCCCGCGCTGCGGCCTCACGGTTGACGCCCAGCGGCTCGTTCCGGACCTGGTCGTGCAGCGCCATGATCGCGTTGATGAGCATCTCGGGCCGCGGCGGGCAGCCGGGCAGGTAGATGTCGACCGGGACGAGGTGGTCCACGCCCTGGATCACGGCGTAGTTGTTGAACATGCCGCCGCTCGAGGCGCACACGCCCATGGAGATGACCCACTTGGGCTCGGCCATCTGGTCGTAGATCTGCCGCACGACCGGGGCCATCTTCTGGCTCACCCGGCCCGAGACGATCATGAGGTCAGCGTGGCGCGGGGAGGCCCGGAAGACCTCCATGCCGAAGCGCGAGATGTCGAAGCGCGGGGTGCCGGCCGCCATCATCTCGATGGCGCAACAGGCCAGGCCCATGGTGACGGGCCACATCGAGGACTTGCGTGCCAGTCCGACGGCCTTCTCGACCGTGGTGAGCAGGAACCCTGCGGGGAGCTTCTCTTCCAGACCCATGTTGTCCTCCTCAGTCCCACTCCAGCGCGCCGCGCCGCCACTCGTAGACGAAGGGCACGGTGATGATGGCGATGAACGCGAGCGCGGCCACGAGGCCGAAGGTCGCGAGCTCGGTGAAGGCGATCGCCCACGGCACGAGGAAGATCACCTCGACGTCGAAGACGATGAACGTCATCGCCACGAGGTAGTACTTGATCGGGAAACGGCCTGCCGCTGCGGCGCGGGGCGTCGCCTCGACGCCGCACTCGTAGTTCGCGACCTTGACCCGGTTGTAGCGCCGGGGGCCGATGACCGCGCTCGCCGCGAGGCCCCCGATCGCGAGCAGTGCGGAGACCGCTCCCATGATGAGGATCGGGACGAAGGGGTTCATCGTGCCTCCGTTGCTGCTCGGCGCGCCGTGTGCGCGGTGACCTGCCGGCCGTTGTCGTGTCCGTGTCGTGTGCTCACGATGAGGGGACCGCCTTGCTCAGTGCCGCGATGAGCCTATCCATCCAGTCCCCGTCGCGGCGATCGAAGCCGTCGGACAGGAGCTTCATGACGAAGCGCATGAGGACGGGCCGGGGAAGACCGTACTTCACGCACATGCGCATGATCTCCGGACGCTCGATGAGGCGGGCGAAACCCTGACCGAGGGTGAAGTAGCCGCCGAGCTCCTCGGAGAGGATCTTGGGGTAGGTCCGCAGCGCCTTCTCCAGGGCGTACGGGGTGTGCCGCGCGAGCGCCTGGGAGACGACGTCGGCCGCGATCCGCCCGGACTGCATGGCGTAGGCGATGCCCTCGCCGTTGAACGGGGAGACCATGCCGCCGGAGTCACCGACGAGGAGCAGACCCTGGGAGTAGTGCGGCTTGCGGTTGAACGCCATCGGCAGGGCGGCGCTGCGCAGCTCGCCCACCTGGTTCTCCGGGGTGAACTCCCACTCGGCCGGGGCGTTGCGCATCCACTGCGCGAACAGGCCCTTGTAGTCGAGGTGCGTCGGCTTGGCGGTGGAGCTGAGCGACCCGAGGCCGACGTTCACGGTGCCGTCGCCGAGCGCGAAGATCCAGCCGTAGCCGGGCTGGAGGTTCGACCTGCCCGGCTCGCCGTCCCACAGCTCCAGGTGCGACTCCATCATCGGGTCGTCGTGCCGCGGGCTCTTGAAGTAGGTGCGGATCGCCACGCCCATCGGGCGGTTGTCGTTCTTCTCGATGCCCATCGTCGTCGCGAGACGGGCGGAGACCCCACCGGCGTCGACGACGATGCGCGCACGGTAGGTGCGCTCCTCGCCGGTCCGGCGGCCGTTCTCGTCGACCAGCCGGGAGGTGACCCCGAGGATGCGTCCGGAGCGCTCGTGGCGCACCGGGCCGGTGACGGCGACGCCCTCGTGGAGACGTGCTCCGCTCGCGGCGGCGTGCCGGGCGAGGGTCTCGTCGAGGTTCATCCGCGAGCGGGCCAGCCCGTAGGCGGGCATCTCGGCGAGCTCGGGCCAGGGGATCTCGATGCAGTGGCCGGCGCCGTAGGTGCGCAGCCCCCAGTTGCGGATCCAGCCCTCGGACTCGGGCGTGGGGACGCCCATCCGGATGAGCTCGGCGACCGCGCGCGGGGTCAGACCGTCGCCGCAGACCTTGTCCCGGGGGAAGACGCCCTTCTCGAGCAGCAGGACGTCGAGCCCGGTCTGCGCGAGGTAGTGGGCAGTGGCCGAGCCCGCCGGGCCTGCGCCGACGACGATGACGTCGGCGTCCTCATGGGCTGCGCGCACGTCACCTCTCCTGCTTCCGGTGCTCACCGGCACGAGAAGGGCGGCCGGGATGCCAGGGCAGTCTACAAAGGTCACGAGGCGCGATCCGCTAAGGCTGCCCTAACTACCGCACCCTCCCGTGGGCCCGGTGACCAAGGTCTCTTTGCGCACGGGGCGGGCGCCCGGGCCGTCGGGCGCCCATAGGATCGAGACGATGTCGACCGCACCCGCCGGGGCCCCGGCACCCACTCCGCTGCTGGCGCGCACCGTGCCCATCGCCGATCCCGGCGACCTCCTCGACCTCCTCCCGCGGCCCGACGCCGCCGCGACGGTCAGCTGGGTGCGCCGCGGTGACGGGCTCGTCGGCTGGGGAGTCGCCGCGCGGGTCGACACCCACGGCGCCACGCGGATGGTCGACGCAGACGCCTGGTGGCGCGAGACCGCGGGCACCATGGTCGTGCGCGACGACGTGCGGCTGCCGGGCACCGGCCCGGTCGCCTTCGGGTCCTTCGCCTTCTCCCGCCGCTCCGACTCGGGTGGGACGCTCCTCGTCCCCCAGGTGCTCGTCGGACGCCGGGAGGGCCGCAGCTGGCTCACCGTCGTCGGCCCGGCCGGGCTGGGCCCGACCCCGTCCCTCGCCGCCTGCCGCGGCGAGGTCACGCCGGTCACCGGCCCCGGCGAGGTCTCCTTCACCGACGGCGCCCTGACGAGCGAGGAGTGGCAGCAGGCGGTCGCCGAGGTCGTCGCCACCATCCGCGGCGGTGAGGTGGAGAAGGTCGTCATGGCCCGCGACGTCGTCGCGCGCACGGGCGCCGACCTCGACGTGCGCCACCTGCTGCGCAACCTCGCCGACCAGTACCCGACGTGCTGGACGTTCTCGGTGGACTCGCTCGTCGGGGCCACCCCCGAGCTCCTCGTCCGCCGCGACCAGGGCCTCGTCGCCTGCCGGGTGCTCGCCGGCACCATCCAGCGCACCGGCGACGACGCCGCGGACCTGCGGCGTGCCGCCGAGCTCGCCCGGTCCTCCAAGGACCTCGGGGAGCACGAGCTCGCCGTCGCGTCCGTCGCGGAGGCGCTGGGGCCGTACTGCTCGAGCTTCAACGTCCCCGACTCCCCCTTCGTGCTCCACCTGCCCAACGTCATGCACCTGGCCAGCGACGTCACCGGCGTCCTGGACCGCTCGCACTCCGGCGGGCCGAGCTCCCTCGCCCTCGCCGCGGCCCTGCACCCCACGGCCGCGGTCGGAGGCACCCCCACCGCCCGGGCGGTGGAGCTGCTCGCCGAGGCCGAGCGGATGGACCGCGGCCGCTACGCCGCCCCCGTCGGGTGGATGGGCGCCGACGGCGACGGGGAGTGGGGAATCGCGCTGCGCTCCGGTCAGGTCACCGGCCCGCGGTCGGTGCGGCTGTTCGCCGGGTGCGGCATCGTCGCGGCCTCCGAGCCGGCCGCCGAGGCCCGCGAGTCCGAGGCCAAGCTCACCCCGATGCGCAGCGCCCTCACCTCCTGAGACGACGACGCCCCGTGCTGCTCGCGTGAGCGGCACGGGGCGTGGCCGGGTGGGGTCAGGCGCGGGTCGCCAGGGTCACCTGGACGTCCTGGGCCTTGCCGTCGCGCACGACGGTGAGCGTGGCGCTCTCCCCGGAGGTGTACTGGCGCACGTAGCCGGTGAGGGAGGCGGCGCTGTCGACCGGGCGGCCGTCGATGGCGGTGACGACGTCGCCGCGCTCCAGGCCGGCGTCCGCGGCGGGCGATCCCTGCTCGACGCTGCCGATGCCCGCGCCGTCGCGCGTGACACCGTCGACCTCGACGTCCGTGTCGGCGAGCCCGACACCGAGGAAGGCGTGCTCCGCCTCACCGTTCTCGATGAGCTGCTCGGCGACGGTCGCCGCCTGGTCGACCGGGATCGCGAAGCCGAGGCCGATGCTGCCGGCCTGGCCGCCGCCGTTGGACAGCGTGGCGATCGAGCTGTTGATGCCGATCACCCTGCCCTGCGCGTCGAAGAGCGGACCGCCGGAGTTGCCCGGGTTCACGGCCGCGTCGACCTGGATGGCGTTGGTGACGACCGACTCGGTGCGGCTCTGGGTGACGACCGGGCGGTCGAGGGCGGAGATGATGCCCGTCGTGGCCGTCGAGTCGAGGCCCAGCGGGTTGCCCATGGCGAGGACCGCCTGCCCGACGGCGAGGTCGGAGGAGGTGCCGAGCGTCGCGGGCGAGAGGTCGGCCGGCGGGTCGACGATCTGCACGACGGCGAGGTCGGTGGTCTCGTCCTGGCCGACGAGCTCGGCCTGGTAGATCCGGCCGTCGGCGAGGGTGACGCTCATCTCCTGCGCACCGTCGACGACGTGGCTGTTGGTGAGGACGTGGCCCTCGGTGTCGATGACGACGCCCGAGCCCTGGCCCGCGCCCTCGGCGCCCGCGACGTCGATGGCGACGACGGACGGCCCGACTGCGGAGGTCACGGCCTGCCAGTCCGGGGTGGTCGAGGTCGAGCTCGCGGGGATGACCTGCGAGGTGGTGGCGGTCGTCGTGCCGACGGTCTCGTCGTCGGCGAGGGCGCCGGTGACCGCGGCGGTGCCGAGGCTCGCGAGCAGCGCGGCCGTGGCGGCGGTGGCGCCGAGCGCGGCCCAGCCCCGGCGGCGCCCGTGCGGCAGGACGCGCGGGGCCGGCGTCGCGGCGGCGGTCTGCTCCCCGGCGAAGGGGACGCGGTGGGCCGGGTGCGGCGCGGGCATCGGCTGCTCGGTGGTGGGGGTGGTGGCGGCCTCGGGGGTCGTGCCCTTGCGGCCGAGGAGGACGGCGTCGACCTCCGCCTGCTCGCGGGTGACCCGCTCGTCGTCGGCCGGCAGGTGCGGCCGGATGCTCTCGTCGCGCTCGATGTCGCTCATGTGTGTGGTTTCCCTCCTGACGTTGATGCATCCAGGGAACCCGACGCACCTTGAACGCCTCTGAGGACCACCTGAGAACTCCCTGAAAATCTCCGCCCCCTCCCTCTGGGACACCCCCTGGCGCCCGAGGACACCCCACCCAGCACGCCCGCCGGCCGCGAAAGCACGACCCAGAGGGGCGCGGCGAACGCGGGGGCGGCGGGGCGGGCCGCGGATACGATCGGGGCCTCGGCGCCGGCGAGGAGGACGGGTGCGACGGACCAGAAGGCACAAGGTCGTGCGGCTCTCCGCCGGCGGCGCCTCCAGCGCGCGCAGCGACGTGCTCGCCGGCGAGGAGCCGATGGAGCTGCGGGTCGACGGCCGCGCGTGGACGGTGACGATGCGCACCCCCGGTGAGGACTTCGACCTCGCGCTCGGGTTCCTCGTCTCCGAGGGCGTCGTGTGGGACGCGGGGCACGTCACCGCGATCTCCTACGGCGCCGGGGTCAACCCGGACGGCACGTCGAGCTACAACGTCGTCGACGTCCGCCTCGCCCCCGGCGTCGCGCCCCCCGACACCTCCCACGAGCGGCACGTCTACGTGTCGAGCTCGTGCGGGATCTGCGGCACCGCCTCCATCGACGCCGTCACGCGCGTGGCGCGGGTCCCGGTCGCCGACGACGTCCGCGTCCCCCTCGGCGAGCTGCTCGCCATGACCGAGCGGCTGCGTGAGCGCCAGCGGCTCTTCGCCGACACCGGCGGGGTCCACGCCGCCGGTCTCTTCCGGCTCGACGACGACGGCCGGGCCGAGCTGCTGTGCCTGCGCGAGGACGTCGGCCGGCACAACGCCGTCGACAAGGTCATCGGCTGGGCGCTGCGGGAGCACGGCCTGCCGCTGCGGCGCTGCGTGCTCCAGGTGTCCGGCCGGGCGTCCTTCGAGCTCGTCCAGAAGGCGCGGATGGCGGGGATCGCGGTGCTGGCCGCGGTGAGCGCCCCCTCGGCGATGTCGGTGGAGCTCGCGACCGAGGCCGGCATGACGCTCGTCGCCTTCAGCCGCGGGGACTCCGCGAACGTCTACGCGGGGGCCGAGCGCGTCCTGCCCTGAGCCTCCGGCGGCGTCCAGCGCACCGGGCGTCCCTCGGTGAGTCGCTCACGCTGGGGGACGACGGTGTAGCGCGGGTCGCGCGCCGAGGCCTGCCCCGCCTCGAAGACCCCCATCCGGGTGCACAGCGAGCCGGCCACGAGCGCGGCACCGCCGACCACCCCGGCCCAGCGGCGCCGGCCCGCGAGGAGCGCGGTGAGGCCGCCGGCCGCGGTCAGCGCCTTGGCCGCCCTCGTCCAGCGCCCCCCGCGTCCGGTGTGCAGCGTCTCGGCCGACAGCCCCATCGACCGTTCCATCACCCGCTCCGCGACGAGCTCGACCAGCGCGCCCGCCGCGGCCATCCGGCGCGCCGGGCCGGCCTGCGCGGCGGGTGCGAGAACCATCGCCAGCCCGCCGGAGGACGCCGCCGCGGAGGCGCAGAAGACGAAGGGCAGCTCCCCGTGCGCGTCGCGCCACGACGGCGTCGAGGTGTCGGACAGGAGGACGGCGGTGTAGGCGGCCACCGGCGGGGCGGTGACGGCGGCGAGCACCCCGGCGGGGCGGCCGGCGGCGCGCAGCAGCCGCACCGCCCTGGCGTCGGCGGGCAGCGGGAGGAGCCCGGCGGCCTCGTCGAGGGCCGCGAGCGCCGCGGGCGCCCCGTAGATGCTCAGCAGCCACGTCCCCACCGACATCGGGGAGGTGAGCTTGACCGTGCGCAGCATGTTGAGGAACCGCTCGGGGCGGCCGAGGTCGCTCACGAGCAGCGCCATGCTCACCGCCAGCCCTCCGGCGGCGCCGAGCCGCCCGGCCCTCCGTAGCGCGGGGAGGCCGGTGAGCTGGGCGCCGGCCGCGAGCAGCGAGGACCCGGCAGCCAGCCCACCGAAGAACATGTAGAGCGGGATGCGCGCGTCCCACGGCGCGGGCTTGACCACCTGGCGTCCGTAGTAGGAGGTGAACTCCGCCTCGGGCACCGGCTGGTCCCCCGCCCGGTCGCGCCGGGTGCGTGGGCGGCGCGGGCGGTCCGCCGTCGCCGTCATCGCCTGCGTCCCACGAAGGCGAGGGCGGCGCCCGCGAAGAGGGCGACGGCGGCCGTCGTCGCCCTGCTGAACATCCGGGCGAGGTCGCGGGTGGGGACGACCGGGTCCGGGGGCAGTCCGTAGACCTCCGGCTCGTCGAGGAGGAGAAAGAAGGCCCCCGTGCCGCCGACGCCGTCGTGCGGGTCGTGCCCGTAGAGGCGGGCCTCGGCCACGCCCTGCTCGTGCAGCTCCTCCCGACGCCGCTCCGCGCGCTCGCGCAGCTCCTCGACGTCGCCGTACTGGATCGACTCCGTGGGGCAGGCCTGCGCGCACGCGGGGGTGAGCCCGTCCCCCAGCCGGTCGTAGCACAGCGTGCACTTCTGGGCGACGCCGACGTTGGGTGCTCCCTGCGGGCCGCGGCGGCGCTCGATGACGCCGTAGGGGCAGGCGGCCACGCAGTAGCCGCACCCGTTGCACACGTCCGCCTGGACGACGACGGTCCCGAACTCCGTGCGGAACAGCGCGCCGGTGGGGCACACGTCGAGGCAGCCGGCGTGGGTGCAGTGCTTGCACACGTTGGAGGCCATGAGCCAGCGCAGGCCGGACGCGGCGTCGTCCTCGTCGGCCATGAGCGGGGCGCCGACGGCGGGCTCCTGTCCGCCGGTGGTGACGGGCGGTCCGCTGCCCGGCATCCCGAGGTCCACCGCCGGGCGCCGCTGCTCGACGAACGCGACGTGCCGCCACGAGTTGGCCCCGAGGGCGCCGGTGTTGTCGAAGGACTGGCCGAGGAGGTCGTAGTCCTCCCCGCCGGGGATGAGGTTCCACTCCTTGCACGCGACCTCGCACGCCTTGCAGCCGATGCACACGCTCGTGTCGGTGAAGAAGCCCTTGCGGGGCGGCGGGTCGGCGTACCCGGCGTCGCGGGCCGGGTCCACCGGCCCGAAGAGGCTGTTCCTGCCTGCCACGTTCAGCTGCCCTCCTCGGGTCGGTGCGGCGCGTCGGCGCGGCCGGCGGACCTGGTGACGGCCCGGGGGTCGGCGGTGACGATCGGACGGCGGTCCGCCGTCCCGGCGCGGGTGCGGTAGCCCTCGAGGAGGTCGAGCAGAGCGGCGCCGCGCGGCCGCCGGCCGGGGCGCACGTCGCAGGTGCCGGCCTTCGTCTCCTGGATGAGGACGTTGGGGTCCAGGCTGATGCCGAACAGGTCGTTCGTCGAGTCCCCGGTGACCAGGCCCTTGCTCCCCCAGTGGTAGGGCAGCCACACCTGGTGGACCACCCGGCCCGCGACCCGCAGCGGCCGCAGCCGGTCGGTGACGACGACACGGCCCTCGACGGCAGCGCGCGCGGTGACGACGTGGCACCAGCCGAGGTGCTCGAGGCCTCGTTCGCGCGCGAGCGCCGGGGAGACCTCGACGAACATCTCCGGCTGCAGCTCGGCGAGGTACTCCAGCTGGCGGCTCATCGCCCCGGCGGTGTGGTGCTCGGTGAGCCGGCTCGTCGTGAAGACGAACGGGAAGACCTGCGGGTCCTCGGCCGGCGGGCTCGGGTGGATGGGGTTGACCTGCTCGCGGTACTCCACCCGGGTGGGGTTGGCCTGCTGGCCGTAGAGCGGGTTGCCGAACGGGGACTCGACCGGCTCGTAGTGGGTGGGCAGGGGGCCGTCGAGGAGCCCGTTCGGGACGAACAGCGCACCGCGACCGTCACCCTGCATGACGAAGGCGTCGGTGCCGTCGAGCGCGTCGACGCCGACGGCGCCGGGCTCGTGGCGGTAGGACGGCGGCTTGGTCCGCTCGATGTCGGGCACGTCGTGCCCGGTCCACTCGCCGGCCTCCTCGTCCCACCACACGTAGGCCTTGCGCTCGCTCCACGGCCGGCCGGCCGGGTCGGCCGAGGCGCGGTTGTAGAGGATCCGCCGGTTCGCCGGCCACACCCAGCCCCACTCCGGGGCCACCCACGACTGCTCGGACCCGGGCCTGCGGCGCGCGGCCTGGTTGACGCCGTCGGCGTACACGCCGGTGTAGATCCAGCAGCCGCCGGCGGTGGAGCCGTCGGCGCGCAGCTCGGTGAACGTGGACAGCGGCCGCCCGGTCGCGACGTCGACGCCGTTGATCTCCCGGAGCACCGCCTCGGCGCTCGGCTCGTCGTGCTCGCCGTGGACCGGGTAGTCCCACGTGAGGTCGAGGAGCGGGCGGTCACGCTCCTCCCCACGGGCCGCCAGCCGCTCCCGCACGATCCGACCGAGGTGGTAGAAGAACCACAGCTCCGAGCGGCGGTCCCCGGTGGGGTCGACGGCCTTCTCGCGCCACTGGAGCATCCGCTGCGTCTGGGTGAAGGTGCCCTCCTTCTCCACGTGCGAGGCGGCGGGCAGGAGGAAGACCTCGGTGGCGCACTCCTCGGTGACGATCTCCCCGGTCTCGATCTCCGGGGAGTCCTTCCAGAACGAGGCGCTCTCGATCTCGTAGAGGTCGCGCACGACGAGCCACTCGAGGTTCGCCAGCCCCAGGCGCTGGGCCCGGCCGTGGGCCGAGCCGACCGCGGGGTTCTGCCCGAGGAGGAAGTACCCCTTGACCTTGCCCTCGATCATGTCCAGGACGGTGCGGTAGGTGCCGTGGTCGCCGTCGATGCGTGGCAGGTGGTCGTAGCACCAGTCGTTGTCCTCGGTGGCCGCCTCCCCCCAGTAGGCCTTGAGCAGGCTGACGGCGTAGGCGGCGCCGTTGCCCCACAAGCCCTTGCGACCGGGCATGCTCATGTCCTGCACCCACGACGCGAGGTCGGGGTGGCGGCGGGCGTCGGGCATGACGAGGTAGCCGGGCAGCAGGTTGAACAGGGTGGGGATGTCGGTGGAGCCCTGGATGCTCGCGTGGCCGCGCAGCGCCATGATCCCCCCGCCCGGGCGGCCCATGTTGCCCAGCAGCAGCTGGATGATCGCGCCGGTACGGATGTACTGGGCGCCGACGCTGTGCTGGGTCCAGCCCACGCTGTAGACGAGGGCGGTGGTCCGCTCCCGGCCCGAGGCCGCCACCCACGCCTCGGCCACCTCCCGCAGCTGCTCACGGCTCACCCCGCACGCCTCCTCGACGAGCTCGGGGGTGTAGCGGGCGAAGTGCCGCTTGAGCACCTGGTAGACGCACCGCGGGTGCTGGAGCGTCTCGTCACGCTCGTGCTCCTCGGGCACCGGCATGCCGTGGGACTCGTGCTGCATGCCCGAGGCCGTCGACCGGTCCGCGGCGGCGTCGTCCTCGTCCACGCCCGCACCCTCCGCGCCCGCGTACTGCCACGTCGCGGTGTCGTAGGTGCGTGTCTCGGGGTCGAAGCCGGAGAACAGGCCGTCGAGGTCCTCGGTGTCGAGGTAGTCCTCCGAGAGGATCGAGGAGGCGTTGGTGTAGGCCAGGACGTACTCGCGGAAGTCGAGCTCGTTGCTGAGGATGTGGTTGACGATCGCGCCGAGGAACACGATGTCGGTGCCCACCCGGATCGGCACGAAGGTGTCCGCGAGCGCGCTCGTGCGGGTGAACCTGGGGTCGACGTGGATGACCTTGGCGCCGCGCCGCTTGGCCTCCATCACCCACTGGAAGCCCACCGGGTGCGCCTCGGCCATGTTCGACCCCTGGATGACGATGCAGTCCGCGTTCGCGAGGTCCTGCTGGAAGTTGGTGGCCCCTCCTCGGCCGAAGCTGGTCCCCAGACCGGGGACCGTGGCGGAGTGTCAAATACGTGCCTGGTTCTCGATCTGCACGGCGCCCATCGCCGTGAAGAGCTTCTTGATGAGGTAGTTCTCCTCGTTGTCCAGGGTCGCCCCGCCGAGCGCCGCGATGCCCATGGTGCGCCGCAGGTGGCGTCCCTCGGCGTCGGTCTGCTGCCACGTGGCGGCCCGGGTGGCCAGGACGCGGTCGGCGATCATCTCCATCGCGACGTCGAGGTCGAGGTCCTCCCACTCGGTGCCGTGGGGGCGCCGGTAGCGGACCTTGTCGAGCCGGTTCGCCCCGGTGACCAGGCTCTTGCTCGCCGAGCCCTTGGGGCACAACCTGCCGCGGGAGATCGGGCTGTCCGGGTCCCCCTCGATCTGGACCACCTGCTCGTCCTTGACGAAGACCCGCTGCCCGCACCCGACGGCGCAGTAGGGGCACACGCTGCGGGCCACGCGGTCGGCGGTCGCGGTGCGCGGGGTGATCTCCTCGGTCCTGCGCGACCTGGCGGCCAGGCCGCGGCCGAGCACGTCCGGCCCGGTGAGCTGCCGCAGCACCGGCCAGCTGAGGAACGTCGTCATCGCCTCACCTCCCGCGTGCGGCCACCGTAGCGCCCCGCCCCGACGTCCGCACCGGTCTTGGGAGCGCTCAGCGCACCCGCACCGTCCACTCCTGCGCCGGGACGAGCTCGCCGACCACCGGGTGCCCCGGCAGCTCCCCGACGACGAGCAGCCCGCCGGAGGTCTGCGCGTCGGCGAGGAGGAGGAGCTCGTCCTCCTCGACCTCGGGCAGGAGGTGGGGGCGCACCCAGTCGAGGTTGCGGCGGCTGCCGCCCGGGACGAACCCGGCGGCCAGCGACGCGCGCACGCCCTCGAGGTAGGGCACCGCGGCGGCGTCGACGACGGCGCTCACCCCGCTCGCCCGGGCGAGCTTGAAGAGGTGGCCGAGCAGCCCGAAGCCGGTGACGTCGGTGGCCGCCTCGACGCCCGCGGCGAGCGCCGCGGCCGACGCCTCCCGGTTGAGCGTCGTCATGACCGCGACGGCCTCCTCGAACCGCTCGCCGGTGGCCTTGTGCCGGTTGTTGAGGACGCCGAGCCCGAGCGGCTTGGTGAGCGTGAGCGGCAGCCCGGCGCGGCCGGCGTCGTTGCGCAGCAGCCGCGCGGTGTCCGCGATCCCGGTGACCGCCTGCCCGTACTTCGGCTCGGGCCCGTCGACGCTGTGCCCGCCGCCGAGCACCGTGCCCGCCTCCGCGCACACCGCCGCGCCGCCGCGCAGCACCTCGGCGGCGACGTCGAAGGGGATGCGGTCTCGCGGCCAGGTGAGGAGGTTGACCGCGACCACCGGTGTGCCGCCCATCGCGTAGACGTCGGACAGCGCGTTCGCCGCGGCGATGCGGCCCCAGTCGTACGGGTCGTCGACGACGGGGGTGAAGAAGTCCGCGGTGGCGATGACGGCGCGGGTGCCGTCGATGCGCACGACAGCGGCGTCGTCGCCGTTCTCCAGGCCGACGACGAGGTCGGGGTGGGTGCTGAGCGGAAGGGTGCCCAGCACCCGTTCGAGCTCACCGGGCGGCACCTTGCAGGCGCAGCCGCCCCCGGCGGCGTACTGGGTGAGGCGCAGGGCGGGCGGAGTGGTGGTCGTCACAGCGGCCACAGTATGGGCCGACGTGAGCCGTGGCCAGGGGTGTCTCGCTAGGCTGCCCCACGGAGGCGTACCTCGTCTGGTGACGGGCGCGGTCTTCAAAGCCGTTGTGGTCGAGGATCTCGGCCAGGCGGGTTCGATTCCCGTCCGCCTCCGCCACCGACCCCTGGGAGGCACTGGTGCCCGACCCCCGGCGTGCGACGCCGCGCACCGACACGGTCCTGGCCGACCCTGCCCTCACCGCCGCCGCCGGCCGCCTCGGGCCGGCCCTCGTCCGCGACGTCGTCCACGACGTCCTCGCCGCGTGCCGCACGGGCCTGGTCGAGCCGGGCGACGTCGCCGGCGTCGTCCTCGCGTCCCTGCCGGCGACGCCGACGACGCTGCGTCCCGTCCTCAACGCCACCGGCGTGCTCGTCCACACCAACCTCGGCCGCGCGCCACTGTCGCCCGCCGCCGTCGAGGCGCTCGCCGTCGCGGCCGGGACGAGCGATGTCGAGCTCGACCTGTCCTCCGGACGGCGTGGGCGGCGCGGCCGAGGGGCGCTGGACGCCCTGGCCCGGGCGGTGCCGGACGCCGGAGCCGTGCACGTGGTGAACAACGGGGCGGCGGCGCTCGCGCTCGTCACCCTCGCGCTGGCCGCCGGGCGGCGCGTCGTCGTCGCGCGCGGCGAGCTCGTCGAGATCGGCGACGGGTTCCGCATCCCCGAGCTGCTCGAGTCGGTCGGGGCCCGGCTGCGGGAGGTCGGGACGACCAACCGGGTGCGGCTGGAGGACTACGCGGAGGCGGTCGACGACGACGTCGCGTTCGTCCTCAAGGTGCACCCCTCGAACTTCCGGGTCACCGGCTTCACCTCCGCGGTGCCCGTCGAGCAGCTGGCGACACTCCCGGTGCCCGTCGTCGTCGACATCGGGTCCGGGCTGCTCGCACCCCACCCGCGACTGCCCGAGGAGCCCACCGCCGCTGCCGCGCTGCGGGCGGGTGCCACCGTCGTCACCGCCTCGGGGGACAAGCTCCTCGGCGGCCCGCAGTGCGGGCTGCTGCTCGGCGAGACCGGCGTCGTCGAGGGCCTGCGGCGCCACCCCTTCGCCCGCGCGCTGCGCGTCGACAAGCTCACCCTGGCCGCGCTCGAGGCGACCCTGCGGGGGCCGCTCCCGCCGGTCCGGGCCGCGCTGGAGGCCGACGCCGCCGAGCTGCTGCGCCGGGCGCGGGCGCTCGCCGCCGCCCTCGCCCCCGACGTCCCGGCCGAGGCCGTGGAGAGCGTCGGCGCCGTCGGCGGGGGCGGGGCGCCGGGCGTCGAGCTGCCCAGCGCCGCCGTCGCCGTGGACGAGCGGTGGGCCCTCCCGCTGCGCACCGGGGCCACGCCCGTGCTCGGCCGCGCGCACCGCGGGCGGCTGCTGCTCGACCTCCTCGCCGTGCCCGCCGACCAGGACGAGGCCCTCGTCCGGGCCGTGCGCGCCGCCGCCGGGGCCCCGTGATGCGGGTCGTCGCGACGGCGGGACACGTCGACCACGGCAAGTCCGCCCTCGTCCGCGCGCTGACCGGCGGCGAGCCGGACCGGCTCGAGGAGGAGCGCCGGCGCGGGCTGTCGATCGAGCTCGGCTACGCGTGGACCACGCTGCCGGGCGCGGGCGAGGTCGCGTTCGTCGACGTCCCGGGGCACGAGCGGTTCATCACGACGACCCTCGCCGGCCTCGGCCCGGTCCCGGCCGTCCTCTTCGTCGTCGCCGCGGACGACCCGTGGATGCCGCAGGCCGCCGAGCACCTCGCCGCCCTCGACGCGCTCGGGGTGGACCGCGGGGTCCTCGCCGTCACCCGCGCCGACCTCGCCGACCCCGCCCCCGCCCGCGAACGCGCCCTCGACCAGCTGAGCGTCACCTCGCTGGCCGGCGCCCGGGCCGTGGCGGTGAGCGCGCGGACCGGGGACGGGCTGGCGGAGCTGCGGGAGGCGCTCGTCGAGATGCTCGCCACGCTGCCCCAGCCGTCGGCCGAGGTCCCGGTCCGGTTGTGGGTGGACCGCAGCTTCACCATGCCCGGGGCGGGGACCGTCGTCACCGGCACCCTGCCCGCCGGGCGGGTGCGCCCCGGCGACGGGCTCACCTCGTTGCGCGGCGGGCACCGTGTCCGCGTCGTCCACTCCCTCGGCCGGGCGGTCGAGGAGGTCACCGGCACGGCGCGCGTCGCGCTCAACCTCTCCGGCGACGTCGAGCGCGGCGACGTGCTCGTCACGCCCGGGGCGTGGGAGCACACCGAGGTGCTCGACGTGCGTCTCGGACCCACCCGCCTGGGCCGCGGCGACCCGCCGCGACGCCCGCTCCTCCACGTCGGCTCGGCCGCGCTCCCCGTGCACCACCGCCCGCTCGCCGAGGGCCTGGCGCGGCTCACGGTCGAGCGTCCGCTGCCGCTGCGGGTGGGCGACCGGCTGCTGCTGCGCGACCCCGGCACGCGCCGCCTGTGGGCGGTCACCGTGCTCGACCCCGCTCCCCCGCCGCTGCGCCGGCGCGGTGCCGCGCGGCTGCGGGCCGCGGCGCTCGCCGACGCCGACGGGCGGGCCGACCTCGGCGCCGAGGTCGCCCGGCGCGGGCTGGTCGAGGCCGAGCTGCTCACCCGGATCGGGGTGCCGGCGGACGGTGCCGCACCGGGAGTCGTACGGGCCGGCGGGTGGCTGCTCAGCACCGCCCGACTCGCCGAGGCCGCGCGCGAGGCCGCCGCCGTCGTCCGTGAGCACGCGCGGGCCGCGCCGCTCGAGCCCGCACTCACCCTGCCCGCGCTCGCCGAACGGCTCGGGCTGCCCGGGCCCGAGGTCGCGGCCGCCGTCGTCCACGACCCGCTGCGGGTCGAGGCAGGGCGCGTCGTCGAGGCCGCTGCGGCGTGCGTGCCCGCCGAGGTCCTCGCGGCGGTGGAGGCGCTCTCCGCACACCTGGACGCCGAGCCGTTCGCCG
>NZ_VDFS01000025.1:0-10399 GCF_006151955.1 Georgenia sp. 311
GCTCAGGCGGCCGACGTGCGGGCCTCCGGCGACGCCGAGTCGCCCTGGGGACGCTCGCCGTCGGCGGGACGCTCACCGTCAGCCGGACGCTCCGGACGCTCACCGTCCGCCGGGGGCTGGGGCATCTCCCCGTCGGCCGGGGGCTGGGGCATCTCGCCGTCGGCCGGGGGCTGGGGCATCTCGCCGTCGGCCGGGGGCTGCATGCCACCCGCGCCCGGGCCGCCCATCGGTCCGGCGGCGTGCTCCCCGCCGGTGACGGTGGCGACGGTCGTCGCCCCCTCGAGGTCGGCGTCGTCGTGGAGACCCGCGGTCGCCTCGCCGCTCACGCTCGCGCCGACGAGCACGTCGTAGCTCTCGCCCGCGACGAGCTCCGGTGAGGACAGGACGACGGAGGAGAAGTCCTTCGGGGACTCGAACGCGGCGATGACCTCGCCGTCGGACGTCGTGATCGCGACGACCGTCCCGGCCTCCTGCGGGTCGAAGGTGGCGAGCACCGAGGCCTGCGGGGAGTCCGTGCTCGGGGCCGTGGCCATGCCGGAGCTGCCGGTCGCGAGGAGGGTGCCGCCCTCGACGGTGAACTCGCCCATGACGTCGATCGCCCCGTTGCCCTCGTTCGTCGGCCCGGCGACGACGACCGTCCCGCCGGTCATGTCGACGGTCCCGTTGGAGTCGAGGCCGTCCCCGCCGGCGTCGACGACGACCGTCCCGCCGGTGATGGTGACCGAGTACTCCGCGGAGGCCTGCGCCTCCGGGCCGTTCTCACCGTTGCCGCCGGCGGCGTTGATGCCGTCGTCGGCGGACACGAGGGAGACGTCACCGCCGGTGATCGTGATGGCCGCGGCCTCCAGCCCCTCCTCGGAGCGGGTGACCTCGACGCTGCCGCCGGTGACCGCGAGGGACTCCTCGGCGTGCACGCCGTCGTCCCCGGTCGCGAGGGTGAGGTCGCCGCCGGCGATCGTGGCCACGGCGTCGGAGTGCACGGCGTCGTCCGCGGCGTCCACCGTGACGGTCCCGCCGCCGACGACGACGGACACGTTGCCCTTGAGGCCCTTGGCGGAGGCGTCCTCCGCGAGCTCGCCGCCCGCGCCCCCACCGGAGGTGACGTCGAGCGTGCCGTCGCCGACGATGACGTCGGTGGCCGCGTCGAGGCCGTCGGCCCCGGACTCGACCGTGACGGAACCACCGAGGACGGCGACGTACCCGGCCCCGGCGTCCTCCTCGTCGTCGGACTTCAGGCCGTCGCCCTCGCTCGTGACGCTGACCTCGCCGCCGGAGACGACGACGTAGTCCTTGCCGCGGATGGCGTCGTCGGCCGCCTGGACCGCGACCTTGCCGGAGTCGATGACGAGCCCGTCGTTCGCGGCGATGCCGTCGTTCATCGCGCCGGTGACCTTGAGCGAGCCGGTGCCGGTCACGGTGAGGTCGGCGCGCGAGAACAGGGTGCCGTCGGGCTCGTCCTCCCCCGCCGTCCGGGCGGTGTCGGCGAGGCTGTTGGTCGAGCCGTCGGCGAGGACGACGACGGCCTGCCCGGCCTGCTCGACCGCGATCGGCGCGGTGGTCGAGCTCGTGATGTCGGCGCCGTCGAGGACGAGGCGGACCAGCCCCTCCGCGGCGGAGCTGACGACGACCTGCCCGTCGGTGAGCGTGCCGCTCAGCCGGTAGGTGCCGGGCTGGGAGATGGTCACGGTGCTCCCGTCGACGGACGCGCCCTCACCGGAGACCGTGGACCCGTCGTCGGAGAGGTCGATGGCGACCTCGGTGTCGGGGTCCCAGTCGGTCTCGGTCTCGTGGGCCGCGACGTTGGCGGCGAGCGCGTCCTCGACGGACGCGGCGTCGATCTTGAGGTCGACGGTGTCCTGCGCGGCGGCGTCGGGCTGCGAGCCGGAGCAGCCGGCCGCGAGGCCGCCCACGAGGAGGACGGCAGCCATCGGGCGGATGGCGTTGCGCATGATGTGTGCCTTTCTCATCTGGTGGGGGTCGGGGTGGCGTCCAGACGCCGCAGCGTCCGGTGCCAGCGGTTGGAGGGGAGGTCGGGGTGGAGCAGGGCGAGCCCGGTGGCGAACTTGGAGATCCGCGCCGGGCGGTGGCCGCCGGCCCACAGGAGCCGGTCGACCGCGGACGGCGTCGCGCCGGTCTTGGTCTCGACGACGGCGAGACCGGTGGCGTCCCGGGACCTGCCCGCCGGGTCGCGCCACTCCAGGGCGGTGTCGACGGTCACGCGGGCGCCGTCACCGGGCAGGTAGAGCGTGGCGCGCCGGTAGCGGGTGAGGAGCACCGGCTCGAGCCGGTCGACGGGCGCCGGGTCGATGCCCGCGTCGCGCAGCGTCGTGGCGACGAAGGCGCGCTCCTCGCCGGTGAGCCCGTCCGGAGCCCCGGCGGGCCGCGGGCGGCGGACCTTGACGCTCGTGCCGCGCGGGCCGCGGGTCTTGACCTCCAGCCAGCAGGCACCGGAGTCGTAGGTCCGCGTCCGCACCTTGAAGCGTCGCCGACGGCGGTGGGCGGTGGCCGCGAAGGCGTCACCGGCCGGGGTGTCGAGGTAGACCGACTCGTAGCCGAAGGTGCGTCGTCCGCCGATCTCCAGCGCCGCGACGTCGGCGGGGAGCCCGGCCGTGACCGCCTCGGCCTCCTCGTAGGTGAGGAGGTACTTGCGGTCGACGCGGGTGAGCCGTGCGGCGCGTGCCTCGAGCTCGGGCAGGGTGACGGCGGGCAGGTGGTCCAGGGCGAGGTCCGGCGTGCTCATCGCGCCACCGCCGTGCTGCCCACGCGCCGCGCGCCGTCCGCCCCGGTGGGTGCCGGGGCCGTACGGGAGTCCTCCGCGGCGCGCCGGCGCTGCGCCGGCACGGTGTAGCGCACGTCGACGAGCGTGGTGTCGTTGACGAGGTCGAGACGCTGCACGGTGACCTGGTGGACCCGTCCGCCGAGCAGCTCCGCGAGGCACGCGGTGAGCTCCTCCTCCCGGCTCAGCGCCCGGTCGAGGAGCACGGTCTGGGAGCGCATCCGCGGCAGCAGCCGGGGGTGGTCACCGACGTACATGACGGCGAGGACCACGGCCATGAAGGCGGCGTTGACGGTGGGCTCGGTGACGCCGAGACCACCGAGCAGGCCGAGCGCGAGCGCCGAGAAGTAGTACGCGACCTCGCGCTGGGAGAGCTCGCTGGACCGCAGCCGGATGATCGACAGCACCCCGAACAGGCCCAGGCCCAGCCCCGCCCCGACGGTGCTCGAGGAGAGCGCTGCGGCCACCCCGAGGACCCCGACGTTGACGCCGAGGTAGGCGACGGCGAGGTCCCGACGGCGGTGCCGGGGCAGGTAGAGGGCGAAGGTGAGGAGGGTGACGGCGACGACGTCGGCCAGGACGAGGAGGAGGTTCGGCACGCTGGCTCCCGGGACGCGGCTGGGCTGGACGACTCCTATTGCGCCAGCCCGGCCTTCACCGGTCCTGGGACGTTCCTGTGAGCAGCATGTGAGCCCGGCCGGTCAGGTGCCGCCCTGCGTGCGCCCGGGGTCGAACCCCCAGGGCAGCTCCAGACCGTGGGCGGCGAGCAGCTCCTCGTCGGCGAGCAGCTCGCGGGTGGCGCCGTCGGCAACGATCCGCCCGTCGTCCAGGACGAGCGCCCGGGGACAGACCTCGAGCGCGAACGGGAGGTCGTGCGTGACGACGATCTGCGTCGCCGGGAGCCGGGAGAGGGTGGTGGACAGCTCGCGCCGCGCCGTCGGGTCGAGGTTCGACGTCGGTTCGTCGAGGACGACGACGTCGACCTCCATGGCGAGGATCGTGGCGATCGCGGCGCGGCGGCGCTCGCCGAGCGACATCCGCTGCGGGTAGCGGGCCTGGCTGCCCGCGAGCCCGACCTGGGCGAGCGCGGTGCCCACCCGCTCGTCCAGGGCTGCCCCGCTCACGCCGTAGTTGGCCGGACCGAAGGCGACGTCCTCCCCGATCGTCGGCATGAAGAGCTGGTCGTCGGGGTCCTGGAAGACGAGGCCGACGCGGCGTCGCACCTCGAGCACGGTCTCGCGCGACACGCGCAGGCCGTCGACGGCGACGTGTCCGTCGTCGGGGCTGAGGATGCCGTTGAGGTGGAGCATGAGCGTCGTCTTGCCCGCGCCGTTGGGGCCGAGGATCGCCACCCGCTCCCCCGGCGCGACGTCGAAGCTCACGCCCTCGAGCACCGGTGCGCCGCCCCCGGGGTACCCGTAGTGCAGGTCCGCGACCGTGACACCGGCCGCACCGGTCCCCCTCGCGGCGCGCAGCGCCGTCATCGGGCGTCCGCGCGGTACCCGCGGGCGAGCATGGCGAAGTGGATCCGCTCCCCACGGGCGTGGGCCCTGACGAACAGGGCGCCGACCGCCATCCCGAGGACGCGCCAGGCGCCCGGCCCGCGGGCGGTGAACCCGCGCGCCTGACGAGCCATGCGCATCCGGGCGGCCTCCTCGGCGATGACGTCGAGGTAGCGCAGCATGAAGGCGAGGATCTCGGTGAGCTGGCGGGGCAGGCGCAGGCTCTCGAGCGCGGCGACGACGCGTCGTGGCTCGGTGGTGGAGGCGAACGCGATCGCGGCGAGCAGGGCGAGCGTCGCCTTGGCGAGCAGGCCCCACGCGCCCCACAGCCCCTCGACCGACAGCGCCACGCCCCGCACGTCGACCCGGGGCCCGGTGGCGATGAACGGCATGAGCAGCGCGGAGACGACGAACGGCAGCTCGATGAGCATCCCCTTGGCCACGGTGCGCGGCCGCACCCGGCCCAGCGCGAGGACGACGCCGACGACGACGGCGTACCCGCCGAACACCGGAACCCACTCACGCGGGGTGAGCACGACGAGGACGGCGAACGCGACGAGCAGGAGGAGCTTCGTGCGCGCGTCGACCCGGGAGAGGAGGCTCTCGCGGACGGGGGTCACGTCAGCGCTCGCGCGTGCGGCCGCGGGTCAGCCGCCCCACGCCCCAGGCGACGGCGAAGGTCACCGCGCAGCCGACGAGACCGACGATCGCGACGGACAGGCCGGTCGGAAGGCCCGCGACGCTGTAGTCGGCGAACGGGCTCGCGGCGGCGGCGCTCTCGCTCGCCTCGCCGATGAAGCCCTCGGACTCGGCGACGTACTCGAGGCCGTCGGGGTGCCCGGAGGCCCAGACGCTCACGACGCACGCGACGAGCAGCGCGACGGTGAGCGCCCCGACGGTGAAGGCCCGGGCCGAGATCCGGCGCCGCCCGCGCTGCGCGCTCATGCCCGTGCCTCCCGGCCGGTGGCGGGCCGCACGGCCCGTGCGTAGCGCGCCCCGTAGACGAGGTCGGGGCGGGTCGCGAGGACGGCGGAGACGACGACGGCGGTGATCACCGCCTCGCCGACGCCGATCACCAGGTGCCAGCCGACCATCGCGGCGAAGATCGAGGAGACCGGGACGGAGACGGTCCCGCCGACGACGAAGAGCCCGGCGAACACGGCGGCAGCGACCGGCACGGAGAGGAATGCACCGACCGAGGCCGCGGCGGCGACCGACCAGCGCCGACGCGGCAGGACCGCGACCGCACCGCGGAACACCCACCACCCGACGACGACCGTCACCAGGGCGATGAGGGTGATGTTCGTGCCGACCGCGGTGATCCCGCCGTCGGCGAAGAGCAGCGCCTGGACGATGAGCACGACGCTGAGGCACAGCACCGCCGTGCCGGGTCCGACAAGGACCGCCGCGAGGGCACCTCCCATGAGGTGCCCGCTCGTCCCGGCGCCGACGGGGAAGTTCACCATCTGCGACGCGAACACGACGGTGGCGACGATGCCCACCATGGGAACCTTGCGGTCCTCGTCCCCCTCCCTCCGCGCGATCGGGAGGGAGACCGCGATGCCGGCGGCGGCGACGACGCCGGTCGCGATCGATGTCGGGAGGTCGAGAAATCCGTCCGGAACGTGCATCGCGCGACCCTTTCGTTCCCCCCACTCGCGAATGCGAGCGAGTCGCACTTGCCAATCTAGACCGCCCGCCGAGGCCCGGCCAGCGCTAGCGCCGGCCCGGTGGCCGGGTGACAATCGGAGCCGAGGAGGGCCTGCCGGCAGCGCCTGGGGCCCTCTTGTCTGGAGCCTCTGGGGGGACGGCGAACCATGACCGAGATCGTCACGGGGACGCCGGCGTCGGCGCCCGACCGAGGTGCAGGGCTCGCCTGCGCCCGGTTCGGACGGGTCGTGCTCATCGGCCCGCGCACGGTCCTGCGAGTGACGCAGGGGGCGAGCGCCGGTCAGGTGGCCTCGCCGTTCACGGCGCTGGTCCACACCCGCGAGGGGGCCACCTCGCGCAGTCACGTCGTCTCGTCCCGGACCGGCCTCGCCCCGGTGCTCGGGCTGGGAGAGGACGTGTGCGCGATCGTCGTCCCCGACGTCCTGCTCCCGCCCCGGGACGTGGTGGAGGCGGTGGTCCCTCTCGAGGACGGCTCCCTCGCGCGGGTCTCGCGCGAGATGACCCGCGCCCTGTGCACCGCCGTCCAGCCCGGGCGCTCCCCGGCCTCGGACACCGCCCTGGAGGACCTCGCGGTGGCGATCGTCCGGGACGTGCTGCGTGAGCACCATGCGGCGACGCGGACCTGGCCGGAGGACTCGGACGACATCCGGCGCCTGGCGTGGTCGACGATCGCCGAGCGGCACTGCGACCCGGAGTTCGCGGTCGCCACCCTGGCCCGCGAGCTGCACGTGAGCAGACGCCAGCTCTACCGCAGGTTCCCGGACCCGGTGGGCCCTGCGGACCTCATCACGCGGTACCGGCTGTCCACCGCCGCACGGCTCATCCGCGAGGACCCCGCGCTCGCGCTGTCCGACGTCGCCGTCCGGTCCGGGTTCTCCGGCGTCGCGACGATGCGCGCGGCGTTCGTCGCCCGCCTCGGGGTGACCCCCGCCGAGTACCGCGAGCACCACGACGTCGAGCGGACTGCCTGAGGTCAGTCCGGCGAGACGCACCGTTCGCACAGGCCGACGAGGTCGCTGTGCCGGGCGTCGAGCCGGAACCCCGCGCGCCGGAGCAGCTCACCGACGTCGTCCAGCGCGTCGGCGGGCAGCACGACGACCGTGCCGCAGCGGTGGCAGTAGCCGTGCAGGTGCTCGTAGCCCTCACCCGTGGCGGCGAGGTGGTAGCTGGTGGCACCACCCGGCAGCCGGCGGTATGCGACGACGCCGGCCGCCACGAGCAGGTCCAGGGTCCGGTAGACGGTGGCCCGGTGGACGGTCGAGTCACCCAGGGCTGCGACGACCTCCTCGGCGGTGAGGTGGTCCGCGCTCGCGGAGAGGACGTCGAGCACGGCGCGCCTGCCCGAGGTGATCCGCTCCCCCCGGGCGCGCAGCGCCGCGACCGCGGCCTGGGCCGAGCGCGGCCCCGCGGCGTGGTGCACGTGGTCGTGCTCGACCTCTCGCGCGGTGCTCGACATGGGCCTCATCGTGCCACCCGGCAGCCCGGTGGCCTAGGACCGGTCGAGCCCCTTGACCGAGTACGCGACGATGAGCGCGACCCACGTCGTGAGGATGTAGGGCCAGGTGTACGTCTCGAGGCCGAGGCGGTGCATGAGCAGCGTGACGACCGCGGTGACGACGATCCACGGCAGGGAGTACAGCCAGGAGGCCGTCGAGCTCTTGAGGAACGTCACGCACAGGGCGATCGCGGTGAGGACGCCGGAGTAGTTCGCCAGGCCGTTGGCGATCTCGCTCCACTGCTCCCCCATCGCGATCGCGGTGAGCGACCCGAGCGCGCTGCCCAGCAGGCCCGCCAGGCCCACCCGCCAGCTCGCGATGAACAGCCCGAGGAGGATCGCCGCGCCCGCGAAGGGGTTGTCCACGAGGACGACCTGCGACACGTTCGTGAGCAGCGAGAGGAAGAACGCCTGGACCGGCTCGTCGGGGAGGTCGGAGGGCGAGGAGGACACCGCGAGCGACGTCGTCGACAGGACGATGATCGTGGCGACGATGACGAACGGGGCCGTCGTGTAGGGCAGGTTGTACTTCTTCAGCGCGGTCTTCGAGAACAGGGCGTCGATGAGCCACGTCACCGGGCCGGTGAGCAGCCCGCCGCCGAACGCGAGCGCGTAGCACCACCACTCGTCCCCGCCGAGCGCGGCGAACACCGCCGCGCCGACGAGGGTGCCGGAGAAGGACTGCATGCCGGAGGCGACGTTGGAGGGCGGGTAGCCCATGGCGCGCCCTCCGAGCGCCCCGCCGAGGGCACCGATGAGTGCGAGGACCCCCATGCGCCAGTCGGCGATGAAGAACGCGGCCAGGACCAGCAGGCCGGTGATGACGTTCACCTGGAAGAAGATCTGGGACGGTCCGCGCAGGAGGGCGAACCCCCAGGGCGCCAGGCCTGTCTGCTCGCTGGGCGTGGTCACGACGCACCTCCGTTGTCCATGGTGGGCGGGCTACTTCCTGATCGTGGGTGCCGGGCTCCCGGTGAGGAGCTCGTGTGCCGCGCGGGTGGCCGACCGCCACACGGCCGCGGCAGCGACGGTGTCGTTCCCGACGAAGCGGAGCCAGGCCCCGGAGCCGACGGGCAGCGTGCTGACGCCGAACCGTCCCTCGGGCGCGTGCGAGAACGCGTCCTCCGCCGCGGCGTGCAGGACGTCGGCCACCTCCTTGGCGGGCACCGCGGTCGTCACGACGTAGATCGTCGAGACGACGTCGAGCGAGCCGAGCACCGCCGGGCCGCCGCTGCGCCCGTCACGGGGCACGAGCCGCACGCGGTCGACGGCGACGGGTTCCCCGTCCGGCCGGCGCACCGTGAAGTCGCTCGCCAGCGCCGAGAACTGGTGGCGCTCCCCCCGGCTGAGCCGCCCGGAGTACACGGTCTCCCCGGCGACGAGCGTCGCGCTCTCCGCGAGCGTGACGTCGGTGCGTTGGTAGAGGCGTGAGTCGCGGTACGGGATGAGCGGGTCGGGCAGGTACTCGACGTAGGCGCCGGGCGCGAGGTCGAGGTTGACGAGCGCCGTCGCGTAGCCCGACTCCATCCGGTAGACCTTCGTGTGCGCCTGCGTCGTCACGTGCGCCGAGGTGCCCTCACCGAACCACAGGTCGGTCCGCTGCCGGTCGTTGTGGAGGATGCCTCCCCCGGTCGTCATGACGTAGGTGTAGGGCATGTCGGGCCGCGCCTCGTCGTAGTACATCGGGCGCATGATCTGCAGCGGCGTCTTCTGGTAGTGCCGCACGAGCTCGGTGCGCTGCTCCCCTGCCGGCCCGCGCACCTCGAAGCCGAGCTCGAGCAGGCCCACCTTGCCCGACGTACCCACCGGCAGGGTGTGCGCCGCCGTCCCGTACCGGGAGACCTCCGCCGGTACGTGGGCGGGCTCGTAGTGCGCGGCCGACAGTCGCTCGGGCGGCGCGCCGGGACCCGGCAGCGCCGTCGTCCGCGGCGGGTCCACGACGCTCTGCCCGGTCACGCGATCAGCTCGCCCCGCCGCGCGTGCCACGTCGCCATGATCGTGTCGAACAGCTCGGCGACGCCGGTCCCGTCGAGGGAGTTCGTGAGGACGACGGGCTTGTCGCCGCGGACCGCGTGGGCGTCGCGGGTCATGACGTCGAGGTCCGTGCGCACGTACTGGGCGATGTCGATCTTGTTGATGACGAGGATGTCGCTGTCGGTGATGCCCGGCCCTCGCTTGCGCGGCATCTTCTCCCCCTCGGAGGTGTCGAGGACGAAGACGAACACGTCGGCCAGCACCGGGGAGAAGGTGAGGGTGAGGTTGTCGCCCCCGGACTCGTAGATCAGCGTGTCGATGTCCGGGAAGCGCTCGAGCATCTCGTCGCCCGCGGCGAGGTTCATCGTCGGGTCGTCGCGCACGGCGGTGTGGGGGCAGGCACCGGTCTCCACCCCGAACACCCGGTCCGGGTCCAGCGTCCCGGCCAGGGCCCGCCGCACGTGGTGGGCGTCCTCCTGGGTGTAGATGTCGTTGGTGATGACACCGGGCGTGCGCCCGGCTGCGATGAGGATCGGGACGAGCGCCTCGGCCAGTGCCGTCTTGCCCGAGCCGACCGGCCCGCCGATCCCGATACGCAGGACGTTCTCACTCATGCGGTTGTGCCTCTCTCGGTGGTCAGGTGGTGAAGAGCCGCGCCTCGGCGCGTTCGTGGGCGGCCGACATGACGTCCCCCATGGGGGCGAACCCGCCGATGTCCGCGACGGGCCGGGCCATCGCGTCGGCGACCACCGCCTCGATGACGGGCTGGGCCCGCCGGAGCATCACCTGGTTGCTCCGGTGGTCGGTGAGCCGCAGCCGCAGCGCGGCCCCGGCGTAGCTCACGGCGAAGGCGAAGAGGTCGGAGGCCACGGCGGCGGCCGTGGGCACCCCCACTGCCGCGTAGCAGACTGCGGTGACGACCGGCTGGCAGCCGGGCACCTCCTTGGCCTTCACCCGCGCCGCCCACGCGGCCACCTCGGG
>NZ_VDFS01000026.1:0-4158 GCF_006151955.1 Georgenia sp. 311
CGTCGTCGAGCCCCGCTGAGGCCTCAGCGCAGGACGATCGACAGGAGCCCGTCGCCGTAGCCGCGCACGTCGACGCGCACGTCGAGGCGGGGACCGTAGCTGCGCAGCCAGGAGGCGACGTCCGCCGGCAGGAGCGCGGCGCCCGAGTCGTGGACGTCCTCCAGCCGCAGGTGCGGCGCGTCACCGACGTTGAAGAGCGCGGAGACGACGTTGAGGACCTCCGAGACGTTCTCGAGCAGCGTCTCGGGCAGGGGGCCGGGGCCCACCGACCCGAGCGCCGTCCGGGCCGGGAGGAGGGCGAGCGCCCCGCCGAGCGCGGCGGCGAGGTAGGTGTCGAGCGCGACGACGACCTCGGCGCGGAGGAACTGGGTGACGTAGACCCCGGCGACGACGCCCGGCTCGGTGGCCGGGGTCACCGACCTGTCGGCCAGGGCGACCTCGCAGTCGCGCCCGACGAGCATGGTGAGCAGGTCGCGCAGCTCCTTGAGGGGCGGGAGCGGTGTCGTGGCCATCAGGCGAGGAAGGGGTCGATGGTCGAGCGGAACGCGTCCGGCGTGAACGGCTTGGCGATGAGGAACAGGGCCCCCTCGCTCTGCGCGAGCTCGCGCATCTGCTGCGACCCCTCCGACGTGACGAAGCCGAGGGGGATGTCGGTGCCGGCGTTGAGCCGGCGCAGCAGCTCGATGCCCGTCATCTCGGGCATGTTCCAGTCCGAGAGAACGAGGTCGGGCTGCTGGGCGAGCGCGAGCTCCAGCGCCTCGGCCCCGTTCGTCGCCTCGGTGACCTCCCAGTCCCCGTACCCCGCCTGGCGCAGGGTCCGGATGACGATCTGACGCATCACCTTGCTGTCGTCGGCGACGATCACTCGCAGGCTCACAGGTACTCCTCTTGGTTCACGGGGACGTCCCCCATCGAGACGACCAGGGGTTCTTCGCGCCACTGCAGGGACCTCGTCCACAGCGGCGCGCCGTCGGGGCCGGGGCCGCCGAAGGCGACGACCGGCAGACTCAGGACGGAGCGGTCGGGGAGCAGGCCCTTGACGTTGCCGCCGATGACGTTGGCGATCTCCCCGAGCGCGTCGCCCACGTCGTCGGCCGCGACGTCGTCGTGCTCCTCGAGGTCGAGCAGCGCGCGGGTGATCCGCTCGGCAGTGACGCGACCGGTCGCCACGAGGATCCGCAGGGCCCGGTCACCGCGGATGTCGACCCACGCCCGTACCGGGTCCGTGAGCACCGGCGCGGTCCCGGGCACCTCGCCCAGCGCGCCGGGCTCGCCGTCGACCATCGCGGTGAACAGGTCCCGCGTGATGGCGACGACGTGGTCGGCCATGGTCCCGGTCATGCGATCTCCCCGGCGGGCACGAGCCCGAGGATCTCGAGCTTGCCCAGGAGCGCGTCCGGCGTGAACGGCTTGATGAGGTACTCGTGCGCCCCGGCGGCCAGCGCGCGCACGATCTGGTCGTGCTCCGACTCCGTCGTCACCATCATGAGCGTGACGCCGCGCCACTCCCGCCGGGCGCGCACGGCCTGGACGAAGGCCAGCCCGTCCATGACGGGCATGTTCCAGTCGATGCACGCGAGGTGGTAGCCGGCGTCGGCCTCGAGGAGCGCGAGGGCCTGGGCCCCGTCGCCCGCCTCGTCGACGGCGAACCCGAGGCCCTCGAGCTGGCGGGAGACGATGCGGCGCATGGCGCGCGAGTCGTCGATGACGAGGGCTCTCATGGGGTGCCTCCAGGTGCTCGGTAGACCGGTCCGCCGGTGACGGTCACCCGCTCCCAGGCGTCGTCGATCCCCACCATCGACTCGGCGGCGCCGAGGATGAGGAACCCGCCCGGGCGCATCGCCCGGCGGACGCGGGCGACGATGTCGCGCTTGGTCGTGGTGTCGAAGTAGATGAGGACGTTGCGCAGGAAGACGACGTCGAACGGCCCGGGGGGCGGTCGCTGGAGGAGGTTGTGCTGCGCGAAGCCGACGCGCCTGCGCAGCTCGTCCGTCACGGCCCAGCCGGCGCCCGCGCGGGCGAAGTGACGCACGAGCATCGGCGCGGGCAGTCCCCGGTTCATCTCCAGCTGGCTGTACTCGCCCCGCGTGGCCTGCGCGAGCACCGCGGTGGACAGGTCGGTCGCGAGCACCGAGAAGCGCGTCTCCCCTGCTTCGAGCAGGGTCATCGCGATGCTGTAGGGCTCCTGGCCGGTCGAGCAGGCGGCGGACCAGATCCGCAGCGGCCCGGGCCGCTGCGCGCGCAGCCCGGGGAGCAGGTGCGTGCGCAGCGCACCGAAGGCCGCACTGTCGCGGAACCAGGACGTCTCGTTCGTCGTCAGCGCCTCGACGACGCGCGTGAGCTCGCCGCGGTCCGGTCCGCGGCGCACGTCGCGCACGTAGGCGTCGACCGCGGCGGGCCCGACCATCCCCCGCTCCCGCGCGAGCGGTGCGAGGCGGCTCTCGACGAGGTACTCCTTGCCGGGTCCGAGTTGGATCGCGCTCCTGGTGCGCACGAGGTCCGCGACGTAGTCGAAGGTCTGCGCCGACACGCTCACCGCAGCCCCTCGGACATCATCCGCTCCATGGCTGCGGCGATCTCGTGCAGCGGGAGGACGGCGTGCGCGTGGCCGGCGGTCGCGGTCGCGCCCGGCATCCCCCACACGACCGACGACTGCTCGTCCTGGACGACGACGTGACCGCCGGCGTCGGCCACCGCGCCCGACCCCGCCGCGCCGTCGCTGCCCATCCCGGTGAGCACGACGGCGCCGACGGCCCCGCCCAGCGCCGCGACCGCCGACCGGAAGAGGACGTCGACGGCGGGGCGGCTGTAGTTCACCGGCGGGGTGTCGGTGAGCCGGGCGCGCAGGCCGGTGCGGTCGGCCACCACGGTGAGGTGCCGGCCGCCCGGGGCGACGTAGGCGTGGCCCGCCCGCAGGGCGAGTCCGTCGGTGGCCTCGACGACGGTCGCCGGGCCGAGGCGGTCGAGCCGGTCGGCGAGCTGACGCGTGAACACGGCCGGCATGTGCTGCACGACGGCGACGGGGACGGCCGGAGGGCTGCTCAGCGCGCCGACCACCTCGGCCAGGGCCGCCGGACCGCCGGTGGAGGCGCCGAGGACGAGGAGCCGGACGGGGGTGGCGCGGAGGGAGGCGGGCCGCAGCCGGACCGGTCCGCGGGTGGAGGGCCTGGTGGTGTCGCCGGCGGCTGCGGCAGGGCGGCCGCGCACGGCGCCGAGCCGGGTGGGGACGAGGGCGTGGATCTTGGGGACGAGCTCGGCGGCGACCCGGCCGAGCGCCTCGTGCACGCTGCCCGCGCCCGTCGGCTTGGCCACGTAGTCCGTCGCGCCGGCCGACAGCGCCTCGAGGGTGGCGGCGGCTCCGCGCTCGGTGAGCGTGGAGAACATGACCACGGGCATGCGGTGGCCCGCCGCGCGCAGCGCCCGCACGGCGGCGATCCCGTCGAGCTCGGGCATCTCGATGTCCATCGTCACGAGGTCCGGGGCGAGCTGCTCGATCTTGGCGAGGGCGAGCCGGCCGTTGGCGGCGGTGCCCACGACGTCGATGGCGGGGTCGGCGGCGAGCGCGTGGGTGACCAGCCGGCGCACGACGACGGAGTCGTCGACGACGAGCACGCGGACGGTCATCGCAGCCGCCTCCTCACGGGTGTCATGGCGCGGCCTCAGTAGACGAACCGGGCGCAGAGCCGGCGCAGGTCGGCGGACATCCGGTCGAGCTCGACGAGGGAGGCGCCGATCTGCTCGACCGCCACGCTGGACTCCCCGCCGGCCGCGGCGAGCCGGGTGACGGTGCCGGCGATCTCACCGGAGCCCGTGGCCGCCTCCTGCACCGAGCGGGCCATCTCGGTGGTCGTCGCCGTCTGCTCCTCGACCGCCGAGGCGATGGAGCCCTGGTAGTCGTTGATCGAGGCGATGATCGCCGAGATCTGGCCGATGGCGTCGACGGCGCCCGCGGTGTCGAGCTGGATCGCCGAGACGCGGGCGGCGATGTCCTCGGTGGCCCGCGCCGTCTCCCGGGCGAGCTCCTTGACCTCCCCGGCCACGACGGCGAAGCCCTTGCCGGCCTCCCCCGCGCGGGCCGCCTCGATCGTCGCGTTGAGCGCGAGCAGGTTCGTCTGCTCCGCGATCGAGGTGATGACCTTGACGACCTGCCCGATCTCC
>NZ_VDFS01000027.1:0-1676 GCF_006151955.1 Georgenia sp. 311
ATGACTGACTCTCTGACCGAGGCCGGTGCGAACTACGGCTTCTACTTCGACCAGTCCGCGTGCACGGGGTGCAAGGCGTGTGCCGTCTCGTGCAAGGACAAGCACGACCTGCCGATCGGGGTGAACTGGCGCCGGGTGGTGGAGTACTCCGGCGGGTCCTGGCAGCAGGACGGGGACACCTTCACCCCCAACGTGTTCACCTACTACACCTCCATCGCGTGCAACCACTGCGAGGACCCGGTGTGCGTCCAGGTGTGCCCCACCACCGCGATGACCCAGCGTGAGGACGGCACCGTCTTCGTCGACGAGGGCAAGTGCGTGGGCTGCCGCTACTGCGAGTGGGCCTGCCCCTACTCCGCCCCGCAGTTCAACGTGGAGACCGGGCACATGTCCAAGTGCGACCTGTGCTACGACTACCGCGAGACCGGCCAGGCCCCGGCCTGCGTGGACGCCTGCCCCTCCCGGGCCCTGGACTGGGGCCCCATCGAGGAGCTGCGCGAGAAGTACGGCGACGTCGACGCCATCGCGCCCCTGCCCGACCCCAACCTCACCAAGCCGCGCCTGGTGATCACGCCCCACCGCGACGCCCAGCCCTGGAACGACGCCAGCGGGCAGATCGCCAACCCGAAGGAGATCTGATGAACGTCCACGAGCTCCCGATGATCCTGTTCACGGTCATCGCCCAGATGTGCGTGGGCACCTTCATCATCCTGGGCGTCGTCCAGCTCATCGCCTCCCGACGCCACGACATGCGCACCGTCGAACGACTCACCGAGCCGGTCGTCTACGCCATCGGCCCGGCCATGGTCCTGGGCCTGGCCGCCTCGACGCTGCACATGAACGACATCACCAACACGCTCAACGTCTTCCGCAACGTCGGCACCTCCTGGCTCTCCCGCGAGATCGTCTTCGGTATCGCGTTCGCCGCCCTGGGCTTCGCCTTCGCCCTGCTGCAGTGGTTCAAGATCGGCACCATCCGGGTGCGTCAGCTCGTGGCCGCCGCCACCGCGCTGACCGGCATCGCCCTCATCTGGTCGATGTCCCAGATCTACTACTCCCTGCAGACCGTGCCGGCCTGGAACACCCCCATCGTCCCGCTGCACTTCTTCGCCACCACCCTCATGCTCGGCGCCCTGGCCGCCGGCTGCGCGCTCATGCTCACCGCAACGATCCGCAACCGCCGCCGCCCCCAGACCACCGACACCGAGGCCACCAGCGAGGCCACCAGCGAGGGCAACGGCGAGGGCACCGGTGAGGGCACCGGCGGCGCGCTGGCCACCCTGGTCCGCACCCGCGTCGCCCAGATCAACGCCCCCACCACCACCGACGAGTGGACCCTGACCACCCGCACCGTCCAGTACCTGGCCGTCGCCTCGGCAACCATCGGCGTCCTGGTCCTGGCCTCCTACCCCCTGCACATCGCAGACCTCGCCACCCAGGGCGCCACCACCGCCGCAGCCGTCTTCTCCGGCACCTTCTTCGCCATCCGACTCATCCTGCTCGGCATCGCCGCGGTCATCCTCGCCCTGTTCACCTACCGCGCCGCCGGCCAGGCACGACGCGAGAACCCCATCCACCTCACCACCCTCATGACCGCGGCCTTCACCCTCGCCCTCATCGCCGAGCTCATGGGCCGCTCCCTGCACTACGACTCCATGATCCGAGTCGGCATCTGA
>NZ_VDFS01000002.1:0-13906 GCF_006151955.1 Georgenia sp. 311
CGTCCGTCGTGCGGGTCCTACGGGGTGCGGCGCAGACCGATGGTGTCCTCGCCGTCACCGTCCCAGTCGCCCACGTAGACCTCGTCACCGAGGCGTCCGTAGGCCATGACGGTGTCCGCCGGGCCACCGGTGAGGGAGTTCTTCACGTGGAAGACGATCCCTCGACGCACGGCGAGGGTGTCCTCGCCGTCGCCGTCCCAGTCGCCGGCGTAGACCTCGTCGGTCGCCCGCCCGTAGACGAGCACGGTGTCGGCCTTGCCGCCGGTGAGGGAGTCCTTCACGTGGTACTCCGCGCCCCGGCGCACCGCGAAGGTGTCGGTGCCGTTGCCGTCCCAGTCGCCGACGAGGACGTCGTCGCCGGGCCGTCCGTAGACGAGCTCGACGTCGGCCTTGCCACCGGTGAGGGAGTTCTTCACGTGGTAGACGTTCCCGCGACGCACGGCCAGGGTGTCGGTGCCGTCACCGTCCCAGTCGCCGACGAGGACGACGTCCCCGGGGCGGCCGTAGGTGAACACGGACTGCGCCGGGCCACCGGCGGGCCGGTTGTTCACGTGGAAGGTCGCACCGCGGCGGACCGTGATGGAGTCACGGCCGTCGCCGTCCCAGTCGCCGATGAGCACCTCGTCCGTCCAGCGGCCGTAGACGAAGGCGTGGTCGGCCGACCCGCCCTCCCAGCCGTTGGTGAGGAAGAAGCCGTACTGCGGCGGCTGGGGCTGCGGCTGCGGCGTCGTGACGGTCACCGGCACCTGGATGGTGGTCCCGCTGGGAGCGGCGACCATCTCGAGCGAGTACTGCCCGGCGAGGCCTGCCGGGACGGTGAAGCCCACCGTCGCCGCGCCGTCGGTGACGGCCGCGGTCCCCAGGACGGTGCGCTGTCCGCCGGCTCCCACGAGGGAGACGGTCAGCTCGGTGTTGGCCGGGCTGCCCTTGGAGGTGAGGTCGAGGCGGGACACCTCGAAGGAGACGGCCTGGCCGGGCTCCAGCTGCGAGGGCAGCGGGTCGACGACCGTCGCCCGGCGGGCGAAGTCCGGCGACAGGGGCGAGGCCTCCCGGAGGTAGCCGATCCACGCGTCGCGGTCGATGAGGCCGGTCTGCTGGACGTCGGTGGCGCCCTTGAAGACGGAGAAGTTGTCACCGCCCTGCGCGAGGAAGGAGAACGTCCCGATGCGGTAGTCCGCCTCGAGGTCGAGCGGCTCGCCGTCGACCGTCACCGAGGTGATCCGCTCACCGCGCGGCGCCGCCGGGTCCATCGTGTAGGACACGTTGTCCGACAGCCCGAGGTGGAGGAAGGACCGCGAGGAGCCGTCCGGCTGCCACTGCTGCTCGAGCATCTGCTTGACCTGCTCGCCGGAGAGCGTCACCGTCCACAGGTCGTTGAGGAACGGCAGGACGGCGTTGGCCTCCGCGAACGTGACCTCACCGTCCGCCTCGGCCCCGGTGGACGTGTAGAGCAGCTCGGCCCGCAGGCCGCCGGGGTTGACGACGCCGATCTGGGCGCCGCCGCGGTGGTCCTCGCTCAGCGTCTCGCGCAGGGCGTCGGCCACGAGGTTGCCCAGCGTGGACTCCGCCGCTCGGTCGTCGCGTGCACCGGCGGCGGTGTACGCCGTCGTGATGTCGGCGGTCACCGAGCCCACGACCTCGCGGCCCTTCTCGTCGGCCACCGCGAGCGCGGCGTCGAGGATGGTCTTGACCTCCGCGACACGCGGGTAGGCCGCCACGAGCTCTGCCACCGGCGCGGTGGACGCGGGGACGTTGCGGTGGTCGTAGTCGACGACGTCGCCCGTCTCGGCGTCCACGGTGAGGACCACCTGGGAGACGAACTCCCCGTAGCTCTCACCCTGGATGACCGGGCGGGACTCCCCGTCGACGCCGGGCACCGGGCCGTCCCAGGCGTAGACCTTGTGGGTGTGGCCGTTGAAGATGGCGTCGACCTTCGCGCTCGTGTCGTTGACGATCCGGTCGAAGATCTCGCTGGTCGCCACCTCCTCCTCGAGGGTGGAGGTGTTCTCGAAGCCCGCGCCCTCGTGGTAGGCGGCGACGATGACGTCGGCCTCGCCGTTGGTGGCGTTGCCGTCGGTGAGCTCGGCCGCGACGCGGTTGACCGCCTCGACCGGGTCACCGAACTCGAGGTCGGCGATCCCGCCGGGGCTGACGAGCGTCGGAGTCTCCTCGGTCACCGCGCCGATGACGGCGACGGTGAGGCCCTGGACCTCGACCGTCTCGTAGGCGTCCAGGGCGGGCGCGCCGGTGTCGGCGAAGGTGACGTTGGCGCCGAGGTGGGAGAAGTCCGCCCAGTCGCTCACCTGTCCGGTGAGGTTGTCGTACCCGCCGTCGAACTCGTGGTTGCCCACGGCCGAGGTGAGGAGGTCGAGCGCGTTGAGGATCTCGACGGTCGGCCGGTCCTCCTGGAGGGAGGAGGTGAACAGCGAGGCGCCGATGTTGTCGCCGGAGGAGAAGAGGACGGTGTTCTCCTCACCCTCCTCGGCGCGCAGCCGCTCGATGGTCCCCGCGAAGCCGAGCGTGTCGTTCGTCGTGACACCGTCGGCGGTCACGTCCGCGAACAGCCGGCCGTGGAAGTCGTTGAACGCGAGGAGGTTGATGTCGACCGTCGGCCGGTCCTCGACGAGGTCGATGCCGACGAGGATCGGGTCGTGGTCGCTCGAGCGGTACGGCGAGGCGTCGTGGAAGTCCGTGACGTTGTAGTTGTGCCGGCTGTACTCGAAGGCGATGGACTCGTAGGAGTTGATGTTCCAGATGTCCGCGTCGGTGACGGCCTCGAAGGCCGCCGGGCTGGCCAGGACGTGGTCGAGGGAGCCGACCATCGAGCCGAAGGCGTAGGTCGACTTCTCCGTGAGCTCCTGGGCGACGTTCGCGTAGTCCTGCCCGTAGAGGACCTCGAGCGGGTCCTCCATCGTGTAGGAGTTGAAGTCGCCGACGAGGAAGACGAGGTCGGTCTGCGCCTCGCCCGCCACGGTGTCGGCGAAGGCGGCGAGCGCCTCGGCCTGGCGGACCCGGTCGGCGTTGGACGCCCCCTGGCCGTCGCCCTGGTCGGCGTTGACGCCGCTGCCCGAGCCCTTGGACTTGAAGTGGTTGTTGATGACGACGAACGTGTCGGCGTCGGGCTCGCCGACGAGGGCGAACTCCTGGGCCATCGGCTGGCGCGCGTTGGCGAACGCGTCGTTGCCGATGAGGATCGTCGTGTCACCGACCGGCTCGACCGAGGCCGTGCGGTAGATGAACGCGTTGCGGATGACGTCCTCCTCCGCCGGGAACGCGGCCGGTGAGGCGACGTAGCCCCACACGCCGTCGCCCGCGACGGCGTTGAGCGCCTCGACGAGCCCTGCGAGGGCGTGGTCGCGGTCGGCCGGCGCGTTGCCCGGGACGAAGGAGAAGGAGTTCTCGATCTCCTGGAGGGCGACGACGTCGGCGTCCAGCGCGTTGACCGCGGCGACGATCTTCTCGGTCTGGCGGGCGAGGTCGGCAGCGTCCCAGGCGCCGCGGACGTCGCAGTTGCGCGCCGTCGTCGGGTTGCCCGCGCGGTCGTTGTAGCCCTGGCAGGCGGGCTGCTCCTCGGCCCCGAGGTGGGTGAAGTAGTTGAGCACGTTGAAGGTGGCGAGCGTGACGTCGCCGCCGACCTCGGCCGGGGCCGCGGGCCGGGTGTCGGGCCAGGTGATCGGCTGGACGTCCGCCGCGTTGTCACCGGTCAGGCGCGTCTGCGGCTGGAGGTTCCAGGTGGCGTCCTCGTTGGCGACGGTGCGCCGGAAGTCGAGGACGACCGGGCGCTCGAAGTCCACCGGGGCGCCCACGCGGACGGGGTTGTCCGTCGTCAGGTAGGGCAGCGGGGTGTTGTGGTCGGCGAAGGAGAAGTTCGTCCAGTCGTGGCTCGCGCCGTCGTCCAGGCGGATCTCACGGTCGGCGTTCGCCGCGACGAGCTCGGTGTACTCGGTGGTGCGGGGCGCGACGACGTCGGTCGGCTGGCGCAGCGGCTCGGTGCCGGCGGCCAGGCCCACCCAGCCGAAACGGTTGGTGTTGTAGTTGTCGGTGACGGTGAAGTCCCCCTGCGGGGCGAGGAGCATGCTCTCGAAGGGCTCGCGCTCGGCGAGCGCGGGCAGCTCGATCGCCGCCGGGACGACCGGCTCGGCAGCCTCGTCGAGCACGGTGAAGGTCTGCGCGGTGAGCTGGGTGAGACCGAAGTACTCGCTCGCGGCGCCGGTGACCTCGACGTGGTCCCCGACCTTCACGGTGTTCGCGAAGGCGGTGCCGCCGCCGAAGACGAAGATCCCGTGGGAGGCGGTGTGCCCCTCGAGGTCCGCGCCGGTCCCCGGGGTCTGGATGAAGGCGCCGTTGAAGCCGCCCGTGGGGTAGACACCGGTGACGACGCCACGGGTGGCGACGACCTGGCCGGCGAGCGGCGTCGTGTCACCGGTGCCCTGGATCTCGGCGATCGTCCGCATCTCGGGCGGGTCGGTCGGCTCGGGCTCGGGCTCGGGGGCCGGGGCCTCGGTGCCCGCGGCGTTGCGCGGCGTCGGTGCCGCCATCGTGAAGTCTGCGGAGTTGTCGTCCGTGTCGGCGCCCTCGGCCCGCTGCCACGACAGCGGGTCGGAGTTGCCACCCTGGTTCGCGGCCGGTGCCGTCTCGAACGTCGTCGCGGTGCCGGTGCCGACGAGGTCGAGGATCGCGCCGTCGAGGTCACCGGTCGCGACGGGGCCCTGCGGGAGCGTCACCGGGGCGGTGCCGTCCACGAGGACGACGACGCCGTTCGACCCTTGCGGGTTCATCGTCGAGCGCACGTCCGGGGTGGGCAGCGCCTGACCGGTCGTGCCGTTCGAGGCACCCTCGACGAGGTAGTAGCCGCCCGGGGCGATCATGCCCGAGAGCGGGACGACCGAGGTCGTCGCCGCTACCCCGGTGGCGGAGCGGTACTGCAGGGTCATGCCGTCGAGCGGGACCGCCTCCTCCGTCGGGTTGTACAGCTCGACGAACTTGTTGAGGTACGGCTGGTTCGCGCTGCCACCACGGGCGTACACCTCGTTGATGACGACGGCGGACCCGTCGGGTGCGGCGGCGGCGGGAGCCACGGCGAGGAGCGGGGAGAGGACGAGGGAGGCGATCCCGACCGCGGCGACACCCCCTCTGCTACGCATGGCGGACCTACGGGGGACTCGACTCACGGTTTCTCCTTCTCCGGCTGTGTCCGGGAGTGAAGGTGCGCGCGGCTGCGAGCGCACGGTGGAGGGGAAGGTCCGCTCATCATGTGGCACATGTCATGTGCGCGTCAAAGTCTCACAGAACGAGACGCGACCCGTTCATCTCGTCGTCACCTGGCGGCAACCTGGCCGCCGGGCGGCAGAATCGCGGAACGACGTGCACCCCGCGCGGTTGACCGCGATCATGGGCGTGCACGAGACCACGAGAGGCGCTTCGGCGCGGAGAAGAGGATCGCGTGAGTACCCAGGCACCGCACGACTCCGGGCGGCCTCCAGAGGGCTTCAGCACGCCGGCGGGGGCACCCCGCTCCGGCCCGGCCGCGGCACGCCCCACGATGGGCGAGCTCGTCGCCCGGGTGTCCGAGCAGTTCTCCCGCATCCTGCGCGGGGAGATCGAGCTCATCCAGGTCAAGCTGGCCGACAAGGCGAAGCACGTCGGCGTCGGCGCCGGCTTCTTCGCCGTCGCCGGGCTCCTCGCCCTCTACGCCCTCGGCGTGCTCATCACGGCCGCCGTGCTCGGGCTGGCCGTCGCCCTGCCCGCCTGGCTCTCGGCCCTCATCGTCGGGGTGGTCCTGCTCATCATCGCCGCGGTCGCCGCCCTCATCGGGAAGAAGAAGGTCCAGGAGGGCCAGGCACCGTCGGCCGAGGAGACCAAGGCCAACCTCAAGGCCGACGTGGACGCGGTGAAGAAGGGGATCCAGTCATGAGCGAGAAGCGCACTCCCGAGCAGATCGAGGCGGACCTCGTCCGCACCCGCGAGGAGCTCGCCTCCTCGGTGGACGAGCTGAGCACCATGCTCGACCCCCGCGTACAGCTGAAGGAGGCGAAGGAGAACATCTCCTCCGCCGCGAAGAACGCGGTCGACGACGTCACCGCCAAGGCAGGCTCGGTCCTCGACCGCGTGAAGGCGGGCGACCCCAAGGTCATCGGGATCCTCGGCGCAGGGGCGGCCGCCGTCGCGGCAGTCATCGCCCTCGCCGCCCGCAGGTCCTGACCCGCGACGACGGCGACGCCGGCCGGGCCTACCGGACGGCGTCCGTCGTCATGCCCGCGCCCAGGCCGTTGGCGACGAGCAGCTCGTCGACCTCGCTGCGGCGGTAGCGGCGGTGCCCGCCGAGGGTCCGGACCGCCGTGAGCTTCCCCGCGTTGGCCCAACGCGTGACCGTCTTGGGGTCGACGCGGAAGCGGGCGGCGACCTCGCCGGGGGTCAGCAGTGTCTCCTCGCGGTAGTTCTCGTTCATGGTGCACCTCAGATCCGTCGCTCGCGTCCGGGCGCTGCCCGACGCGCTTTTCAGCACCGTAACTCGTGCGAATCGGGCGAAACGCGGACGATGGTCCCAAGGTGCCTTTAGCGGGCGCGGCTAGCCAGTGAGAGGCCGCACGTCGGCGTAGATGGTCGAACCGCCCGTTGACCATGTACCGTGGGGCACACGAACCATGACCACAGCACTGGGGCCGCACTGACCTTGTCGGTGCCTGCCCCTCTTCTACGTTGGAGGGGGTCGACGCCATGGGGCGCGGCCGTCAGAAGGCCAAGCAGACGAAGGTCGCCCGTAGGCTGAAGTACTACAGCCCGGAGACCGACTACCGTGCGCTCGAACGCGAGCTCACGGCGCAGGCCACCCATTCTGGGCACACGGACAACTACTACGAGGTCCCCTCCGCAGAGGACGACGACGACGACTGGAGCACCCGCTCCGGCTGAGACTCGTCTCTGCCTCTCTCGACGCCGCCGCCCACCCGGACGGCGGCGTGGTGCTGGACGGAGCGGACGCACGCTCACGCGCGCCCGCCCGGCCCTCGCCGGGGCCGGGCGGGCGTGCGCACGTGCGGCGCCGGCCACCCGCGAGGGCAGGACGGCGCCGGCGCGGGTGAGCGCTACACGCGGTAGGAGCCGTGCAGCCGCACGGCTCCTCCGCGCATGCCCTTGGTGCCGGTGACGACGTCCTCGTCCTGGTCGGTGAGGCGCGTGACCGTCCCGAGCTCCCACGCCCCGACCCCGGCGGTCTGCGCGGTCGCCACCGCGCGGGCGGCGGCGTCGGGCGTGAGCACGGCGACCATGCCGACGCCGAGGTTGAGGGTCTGCTCGAGGTCGGCCCAGTCGACCGGGCCGAGCCGGCGGACGAGGTCGAAGACCGCCGGGACCTGCCACGAGCCGCGCTCGACGTGCCCGACCAGACCCGCGGGCAGCACGCGGGCGAGGTTGGCCGCCAGCCCGCCCCCGGTGACGTGGGACAGCGCGTGCAGCCCGTCGTCCTCGGCGAGCTCGAGGCACAGCCGCGTGTACAGGCGGGTGGGCTCCAGGAGCTCCTCGCCCACCGTGCGCCCGAGCTCGGCGACCTCGCGGTCCAGGCTCCAGCCGCTGACGTCCAGCACCCGCCGCACGAGGGAGTAGCCGTTGGCGTGCAGCCCGGAGGAGGCGAGGGCGAGGAGGACGTCACCCTCGGCGACCCGGTCCGGGCCGAGCACGCGGTCGGCCTCGACGACGCCGGTGGCCGCGCCCGCGACGTCGTACTCCTCGGGCCCGAGCAGCCCCGGGTGCTCGGCGGTCTCCCCGCCGACCAGCGCCGTGCCGGTGAGCGCGCACGCCTCGGCGATGCCCCGGACGATGTCGGCGATCCGCTCCGGGACCACCCGACCGCACGCGATGTAGTCGGTCATGACGAGCGGGCGCGCCCCCACGACGACGATGTCGTCGACGACCATGCCGACGAGGTCGTGCCCGATGGTGTCGTGCTTGTCCATCGCCTGGGCGATGGCGACCTTCGTGCCGACGCCGTCGGTCGACGTCGCGAGGAGCGGACGGCGGTACTCACGCAGCGCCGAGGCGTCGTACAGGCCGGCGAACCCGCCGGCGCCGCCGAGCACCTCCGGTCCGTGGGTGGCGCGCAGCGCCCCCTTCATGAGCTCGACGGCGCGGTCCCCCGCCTCCGTGTCGACGCCTGCCGCGGCGTAGCTGATCGGGGTACGGGGCTCGGTGCTCACTGCGCTCCAGCGATGGTCAGGGTCGGCGAGGGACGGTGCGGGAGGACGTGGTAGCTGCCCCGGTGGCTCTCGGCGGGCTCCGTCGTCTCCTCCACGGGCACGGGGTAGCGCCCGGTGAAGCAGGCGGTGCACAGGCGCTCCTCGGGGACCGCGGTGGCCTCGATCATCCCCTCGGGGGAGATGTAGCCGAGGCTGTCCGCGTCGAGCGAGGCCCGGATCTCCTCGGTGCTCATGCCGTTGGCGATGAGCTCGGCGCGGGTGGCGAAGTCGATGCCGTAGAAGCAGGGCCACTTGACCGGCGGGGAGGAGATGCGCACGTGGATCTCCGCGGCACCGGCCTCACGCAGCATCCGCACGAGCGCGCGCTGGGTGTTGCCGCGGACGATCGAGTCGTCGACGACGACGAGCCGCTTGCCCGCGATGACCTCACGCAGCGGGTTGAGCTTGAGCTTGATGCCGAGCTGGCGGATCGTGTCGGTCGGCTGGATGAACGTGCGCCCGACGTAGGCGTTCTTCACCAGCCCCTGGGCGAACGGGATCCCCGACGCCTGGGCGTAGCCGATGGCCGCGGGCGTCCCGGAGTCCGGCGTCGGGATGACGAGGTCCGCCTCCACCGGGTGCTCCCGGGCCAGGACCCGGCCCATCTCGCTGCGGGCCGCGTTGACCGAGCGACCGGCGATCTGGGTGTCCGGCCGGGCCAGGTAGACGTACTCGAAGACGCACCCGCGCGGCTCCGGGCGGGCGAAGTGCCGGGTGCGCAGTCCGTCCTCGTCGATGATGAGGAGCTCGCCGGGCTCGACCTCGCGGACGAACGTCGCGCCGACGATGTCGAGCGCCGCCGTCTCCGAGGCGACCGCCCAGCCGCGCTGCAGCCGGCCCAGGACGAGGGGGCGGATGCCGTGGGCGTCGCGGGCCGCGTACAGCGAGTGCTCGTCCATGAAGACGAGGGAGAAGGCGCCCTGGAGCATCGGCAGGACGTCCATCGCCGTGTCCTCCAGGGAGCGCACCGGCTCACCCGGGGTGCCCGCGAGGAGCGCGGTGATGACGGCCGTGTCGGTCGAGCTGCCGCGGCCGAGCTCCCCGCTGAGGTCGGCGCCGGACCGGCGGCGCACCTCCTCCATGAGGGAGCGGGTGTTCGTGAGGTTGCCGTTGTGGCCGAGCGCGACCGTGCCGGCCCCCGCCGGCCCCAGGGTGGGCTGCGCGTTCTCCCACGCGCTCGCGCCCGTCGTCGCGTAGCGCACGTGGCCCACCGCGATGTGGCCCTGGAGCGCCGAGAGCGTCTGGTCGTCGAAGACCTGGGAGACCAGGCCCATGTCCTTGTAGACGCGGAGCTGCTCGCCGTTGCTCGTCGCGATGCCCGCCGACTCCTGGCCGCGGTGCTGCAGGGCGTAGATGCCGAAGTAGGTGAGCCGGGCGACCTCCTCACCCGGCGCCCAGACGCCGAAGACACCGCACTCGTCCTGGGGGCCCTTGTCCCCGGGGAGCAGGTCGTGGCTCAGCCGTCCGTCTCCACGTCGCACGAGGGAATGGTCCCACATCCACGCGCGCGGGGCGGGTCGCGTCAGCCTGGTGAGAAACGGACCGTCCTGGTCGGCACGTCGACCTCGGTCAGCCGCACCGTGATCTCCTCCCCGAGCGGCAGCCCGGCGGCCTCCACCCGGGCCTCGACGGCCGGGTCGGCGAGGACGACGCGCGCGCCGTCGTCGTCCACGTCGACGACCACGCCCCGGAAGGTCTGCCCCAGGTGCGGCTCGAGGACCAGGGCCTCGACGGCGTCGACGGCGCCCCGCTCGTAGCGGCCGGCGCGCTGGGTGGCGCGGGCCATCGCCCTGGGCAGGCTCGGCAGCGCCTCGAGGACCCAGGCCGGCACCGGCTCGCCCGCGCACGCGGCGCGGCACACCTCGAGGCCGAAGCGGTCGACGAGCCGGCGCAGCGGCGCGGTGACGTGGGCGTACCGCGCGGCGAGCGCGGCGTGCCGGAGGTCCTCCTCGTCCTGCGGCTCGCCCCCGCCCGCGCCGAGGACGGCGTAGTCGGCGCCGCGGAAGAGGGTCGTCGCCTGGTTGAGGAAGGCGGCGTGGCTGGGCCGCGCGGAGTCGAGGGTCGGCAGGAGGTCGGGGTAGGCGTCGTCGGCGGGCCAGTCGATGCCGAGCGCGCGGGCGGTGCGGCGCAGGCGCGCGAGGTCGCGCGGGTCGGCGGGCGGCAGCGTGCGCAGAATGCCGACGCCGGCGTCCGTCATGATCCCGGCGGCGACGATCCCGGTGAGCAGCGAGACCTGGGCGTTCCACTCCTCCACCGGGAGAGTGGCGCGGAACGTCAGCGCGTAGCCGCCGTCCCGATCGACGATGTCCTGCTCGGGGATCTCGAGGGACACACCGCCGCGCTCACGCTCGCGGGCCAGCCGCAGCTCACCGACCCGGCGCAGGAGGGCGGGCAGTGCGTCGGGGACGGCGGGGTCGCTGGCGCCGTCGGCGACGGCCTGGACCTGCTCGTAGGTCAGCTGGGCGCGGCTGCGGACGAGCGCGCGGCGGACCGTCGCCTCCCGGACCTCGCCCGCGTCGTCCAGGGCGATGCGCCACAGGTAGGAGGGGCGATCCTGGCCGGGGAGCAGGCTCGCCGCGCCCGCGCTCAGCGTCTCGGGGTGCAGCGGCAGCGAGCCCGTCGGTCCGTAGACGGTGACGCCGCGAGCGCGGACCGCCTCGTCGAGGGCGCCGCCGGGCGTGACGAAGGAGGCGACGTCGGCGATGGCGTAGTGGACGACGAGGCCCTCACCGTCCTCCTCCAGGTGCACCGCCTGGTCGAGGTCGCGGGAGCCGGGCGGGTCGATGGTGACGAGCGGCAGGTCGCGGGCGTCGGGAAGGTCCGGGAGCGGACGGGCGGCGGCGTCAGCGGCCTCGGCGAGGGCCGCGGGCGGGAACTCGACGGGGATGTCGAGCTCGCCGCGCAGGGAGTCGAGGGCGGCGGCGACCCTGGCCGGCGGGGCGGGCAGGTGCAGGACTCGGGTCGGCACGCCCCGCTCACCCCTGCCGGGTGCGGCGCAGTGAGCGGCGGTCGGCGACCAGGGCCCAGGTGAGGCCGGCGAAGACGCCGGCCGTGCCGAGGGCGAGGAGGAGGACGAGGAAGAGCGCGCCGCGGGAGATCTCCAGGCCGTCCGGCACGAGGGCCAGCACGAGGGACAGCAGTGCCCCGACGAGGAAGCCGACGATCCCGAACCGGCCGTAGCGCGGGGCGCGCCGGACGCGGCTGTGGTCGGCGACGTCCGCGACGCGAGCGACGGGGGCGTCGGCGGCCGGCTGCGGCTCGCGTGGCGGGACCCGGTGCTGGCCGTTGCGGGACCCGCCGCTCGTGGACTCGGCCGAGCGGCCGGGCTGCTCTGCCTCGCCGGGACCGTGCTCAGGACTGGGCGTGCTCACCCGCCCCAATCTACCCGCCCCACCTCCCCCCGCCCGTCGCCCCCTCTCCCTCCCCGCCCGCCTCCCCCGCCGACAGCCGACTTCCGCGCGAGAGCGGGTTTCCGCGCGAGAGCCGACTTGTGCGCGAGAGCCGACTTCCACGCGAGAGCGGAGTTGTGCGCGAGAGCCGACTTCCGCGCGAGAGCGGAGTTGTGTGCGAGAGCGGACTTCCGCGCGAGAGCCGACTTCCACGCGAGAGCCGACTTCCACGCGAGAGCGGAGTTGTGCGCGAGAGCCGACTTCCGCGCGAGAGCGGAGTTGTGTGCGAGAGCCGACTTCCGCGCGAGAGCGGAGTTGTGTGCGAGAGCCGCTGTCCGCGGACTCAGGTCAGCGCGTGATCAGCGGCAGGACGCTGGAGAGGTCGGCTCGGATGCCCGACGCGACGACGGCGCCGCTCCTGACCGCGTCGTCCCAGGTCAGACGGCCGGTCGCGAGGCGCAGCCAGGTGTCCATGTCCGTCTCGACGACGTTGGGTGGCGTGCCCCGCGTGTGGCGAGGCCCGGCGATCGCCTGGACCGCGGCCGCGGGCGGGACACGGACCTCGACGGAGTTCCCCGGCGAGCTCACCGCCAGCTCCTCGAGGGTGAACCGCACAGCAGTGCGTACGACGGCCGGCGGCACCTCCGCGCCGTCGTCGTCCGCGTCGCGCCACTGACGTAGCGCAGCCATTCCCTCGGCGGGGTCGATCCGTCGTCGTGCCACGGGTCCACGGTAGCGAGATCGCGGGGTGCCGCCCGTTTCGGCGGGGCCGCCCACTCCACCTCGGGTGGAGGGGAGTCGGACGTCGACCGCTGCGGACCCGCTCTCGGGCGGAAGTCGGCTGTCGGGCGGAAGTCGGCTGTCGGGCGGAAGTCGGCTGTCGGGCGGAAGTCGGCTCTCGGGCGGAAGTCGGCTCTCGGGCGGAAGTCGGCTGTCGGCGAGGGGGGAGTGGGGCAGGGGGGCAGCGGGGTCAGGGGGCAGCGGGGGCAGGGGGTCAGGGGTGGGTGGGGTGGAGGGCGGCGGCTGCGGCGACGACGGTGGCGGGGTCGGTGACGTCGTAGCCGGCGGGGCCGCCCCCGGGGCCCGCTGGGCCGGCGTCCGAGACCCGGCGCCGGGCGGACAGGTGGACGGCGTCGACGCCTGCGGCGAGGAGGTCGGGCACGTGGGCGGGCAGCACTCCCCCGCCCGCCATGACCTCGAGCGCGCCGTCGGCGGCAGCGACCGTGCGGGCGATCGTCGCGGCTCCCCCCACGGCGATCGGCGCACCGCCGGAGGTGAGGACTCGGGTGAACCCGAGCCGGACGAGGGTGGGGACGGCGGCTGCCGGGTCGGGCAGGACGTCGACGCACCGGTGGGCGGTCACCTCCCGTCCCTCGGCGGCGTCGCGCAGCGCCTCCAGGGCGTGCTTGTCGAGGGAGCCGTCGGCGGTGAGCGCCCCGACGACGACGCCGGCGGCGCCCGCGTCCACCAGCGCCTCGATGTCGCGGACCATGAGGGACACCTCGGTCGCGGAGTAGCGGAAACCCCCGGCGCGCGGCCGGACGAGCACGTGGACCGGCAGCCCGACGGCGACGACGGCCTCGACCATCGCGATGCTCGGGGTCAGCCCGCCGACGTCGAGCGCGGAGCACAGCTCGACGCGGTCCGCGCCCGCCTCCCGGGCGGCGAGCGCCCCTGCGGGGTCCTGGACGGCGATCTCCAGCTGTACCGAGGTCATGCCCCTACCTTCGCGCACCGGCCGGGCTGCCCGCCTCCGGCACGCGGGTCGGCGCGCGGGTCAGGAGCCGGCGGCGGGCTCCACGCGCAGCGTGCAGGCGACCGCCTCGGGGCTGAGCATCGGCCCGAGGGAGGACGGCGGCGCGTCGGCGTACTTGCGGCGCAGCTCCTCGTCGATGCGGTGCTGGACCGGGTCCTCCGCGGTCAGCGACGTCGTCGCCACCGGCTCGCGGCTCAGCTCGAGCGCAGCGCGCCGGTCGCGCTCGGCGAGGTGCCCGTCCCCCATCGCGAAGGCCACCGGACGCCCGGCGAGCACGTGGCGGTACCACCACGAGCCGGGCCCGTAGGCGGAGCGCAGGTAGGGCACGCCGTCGACCACCACCGACCAGATCGGGGTGGCTATGGGCTCACCGTTCGCGCGGGTCGTCACGATCGCCACGACCTCGGTCCGGTCGAGCAGGTCCACCACGTCGTCGAAGCTCATGGGGTCGCAACAGCGGTGACCGCCGTCACATTCCCCCGGGCGTTCCTGCCACCATCCCGGCGGGCGGGCGCGTGTCGCGCCCGACG
>NZ_VDFS01000002.1:14223-34170 GCF_006151955.1 Georgenia sp. 311
TGGGCGAGCATCGCGTCGGCCACCTTGATGAAGCCGGCGACGTTCGCGCCGACGACGTAGTCGCCCGGGCGGCCGTACTCCTCGGCGGTGGCGGCGCAGCGGTCGTGGATCGAGCGCATGATGTCCTGCAGGCGGGCCTCGGTGTACTCGAAGCTCCACGAGTCGCGGCTGGCGTTCTGCTGCATCTCGAGCGCGGACGTCGCCACACCACCGGCGTTGGCGGCCTTGCCGGGGCCGAAGAGCACGCCGGCCTCCTGGAAGACGCGCAGCGCCTCGGGGGTCGTGGGCATGTTCGCACCCTCGGCGACCGCGACGACGCCGTTCTTCAGCAGGGCGCGGGCGTCGTCACCGTCGAGCTCGTTCTGCGTGGCGCACGGCAGCGCGACGTCGGCCGGCACCTCCCAGATGGAGGAGCCGGTGACGAGGCGGGAGCCGCTGCGCGCCTCGACGTAGTCGCGGGCGCGCCCGCGGTCCTCGAACTTGACCCGCTTGAGCAGGTCGAGGTCCACGCCCTGCTCGTCGACGACGTAGCCGGAGGAGTCGGAGAACGCGACGACCTTCGCGCCGAACTGCTGCGCCTTCTCGATCGCGTAGATCGCGACGTTGCCGGAGCCGGAGACGGTGACGCGGCGGCCGTCGAAGTCCTGGCCCCTGGTCGCGAGCATCTCCCGGGCGAACATCACCGTGCCGTAGCCGGTGGCCTCGGTCCGCACGAGCGACCCGCCCCAGCTGATGCCCTTGCCGGTGAGGACGCCGGACTCGTAGCGGTTGGTGATGCGCTTGTACTGCCCGAAGAGGTACCCGATCTCGCGCTGGCCGACGCCGATGTCGCCGGCGGGCACGTCGGTGTACTCCCCGAGGTGGCGGTAGAGCTCGGTCATGAAGGACTGGCAGAACCGCATGATCTCCTGCGTCGAGCGCCCGCGCGGGTCGAAGTCCGAGCCACCCTTGGCACCGCCGATGGGCAGGCCGGACAGCGAGTTCTTGAAGATCTGCTCGAAGCCGAGGAACTTGACGATGCCGAGGTACACCGAGGGGTGGAACCGCAGGCCGCCCTTGTACGGGCCGAGCGCGGAGTTGTACTCCACACGGAAGCCGCGGTTGATGCGCACCCGGCCGGCGTCGTCGGTCCACGGCACGCGGAAGATGATCTGGCGCTCGGGCTCGCAGAGACGCTCGAGGACGGCGGCGTCGACGTAGCGGGGGTTCTTGCGCAGGACCGGCCCGAGGGAGTCGAAGACCTCGCGGACGGCCTGGTGGAACTCGGCCTCGCCGGGGTTGCGGCGCAGGACCTCCTCGTAGGCGTGCTCGAGCTGCTCTTCCATCGGTGAACTCCTTAGTCGTCAGGCGTGCCCGGCCCGGTGGGCATGGCGGTGGGCTCAGCCGAAGTGGGCGGGGAGGGTCGCCGTGGCGGCCTCCCGGAGCTCGGTGAGCGGGAAGGTTGCGACACCGTCGATGTCGAGCACCGGGCGGCCCTCGACCGACTCGGGGCCGGTGTCGTCGGTCGTCCCGATCCGCAGCAACGGGACTCCGCGGGCGGTGCACAGGTCCTGGAGGTGGACCTCCTGACTGCGGGGCACCGAGACCAGCGCGCGGGCCCCACTCTCGGAGAAGAGGGCCGTCGCGAGGTCGATCCCGTCGCGCTCGCACAGGTCGGCGAGCGAGACACGCGCGCCGACTCCGAAGCGCAGGCAGGAGTCGACGAGCGCCTGGGCGAGGCCGCCGGCCGACAGGTCGTGGGCGGACTCGACGATCTGGTCGCGCGAGGCGTTGACGAGCACGGCGGCGAGGCGGCGCTCGGCGGCGAGGTCGACGGCCGGCGGGCGGCCGCCGAGGTGGCCGTGGACGACGTCGGCCCACGCGGAGCCGGAGAGCTCCTCGGCGGTCGTGCCGAGCAGGTAGACGGCGCGTCCGGGGGCGCCCCAGCCGGAGCGGGTGGCACGGGTGACGTCGTCGATGACCCCGAGGACCCCGACGACGGGGGTCGGGTTGATCGAGGAGTCGACCCGGCCCGGGGAGCCGGTGCCGTTGTAGAGGGAGACGTTGCCGCCGGTGACGGGGACACCGAGCTCGGCGCACGCGTCGGCCAGGCCGGTGATCGCCTGGACGAGCTGCCACATGGCGTCCGGGTCCTCGGGGGAGCCGAAGTTCAGGCAGTCGGTGACGGCGGCCGGCTGGGCGCCGACGGTCGCGACGTTGCGGTAGGCCTCGGCCAGCGCCTGCTGCGCCCCGGTGTAGGGGTCGAGCTTGGTGAAGCGGCCGTTGGCGTCGGTGCTGATCGCCACGCCGAGCCCGGTCGCCTCGTCGACGCGGACAACGCCGGCGTCGTCGGGCTGGGCGAGGGCGGTGTTGCCCTGGACGTAGCGGTCGTACTGGTCGGTGACCCAGGACTTGCTCGCGAGGTTCGGCGAGGCGGTGAGGCGCAGCACCTGCTCGCGCAGCTCCTCCGGGGCCGTCGGCCGGGGCAGCTGCTCGGCGGCGTCGGCGTTGAGCGCGTCCTGCCAGGCGGGGCGCGCGTAGGGGCGGTCGTAGACCGGGCCCTCGTGGGCGACGGTGCGGGGGTCGACGTCGACGATGCGCTCGCCGTGGTGGTCGATGACGAGGCGGCCGGTGTCGGTGACCTCGCCGATGACGGCGGCCTCGACGTTCCAGCGTCCGGTGACGGCGAGGAACTCCTCGAGCCGCTCGGGCCGCACGACGGCCATCATCCGCTCCTGCGACTCGGACATGAGGATCTCACCGGCGGTGAGCTCCTCGCGCAGGAGGACGTTCTCGAGGTGGACGTGCATGCCGCCGTCGCCGTTGGAGGCGAGCTCGGAGGTGGCGCAGGAGATGCCGGCGGCTCCGAGGTCCTGGATGCCCTCGACGACGCCCGCGGCGAAGAGCTCGAGGCAGCACTCGATGAGCACCTTCTCCATGAAGGGGTCACCGACCTGGACGGCGGGCCGCTTGGTGACGCCGCCCTCGTCGAAGGTCTCGCTGGCGAGGATGGAGGCGCCGCCGATGCCGTCGCCGCCGGTACGGGCGCCGAAGAGGACCACCTTGTTGCCGACGCCGGAGGCGTTGGCGAGGTGGATGTCCTCGTGGCGCATGACGCCCACGCACAGCGCGTTGACCAGCGGGTTGTTCTGGTAGGACGCGTCGAACTCGGTCTCCCCGCCGATGTTCGGCAGGCCGAGGCAGTTGCCGTAGGAGCTGATGCCGGAGACGACCCCGTGGACGACGCGCGCGGTGTCCGGGTGGTCGACGGCGCCGAAGCGCAGCTGGTCCATGACGGCCACGGGCCGGGCGCCCATCGAGATGATGTCGCGGACGATGCCGCCGACGCCGGTCGCGGCACCCTGGTGCGGCTCGACGAAGCTCGGGTGGTTGTGCGACTCGACCTTGAAGGTCACCGCCCAGCCGTCGCCGATGTCGACGACGCCGGCGTTCTCCCCGATGCCGACGAGCAGCTTCTCGCGCATCGCGTCGGTGGTCTTGTCCCCGAACTGGCGCAGGTGCGTCTTGGAGGACTTGTACGAGCAGTGCTCGGACCACATGACGGAGTACATCGCGAGCTCGGCGGCGGTGGGACGGCGGCCGAGGATGTCGACGATGCGCTGGTACTCGTCGTCCTTGAGGCCGAGGTCGCGGTAGGGCAGGGACACCTCGGGCGTCGCCGCGGCATTGGCGACCGTGTCCGCCTGGCGCGTCTCAGTCTCGGACACGGGGACCCCGCAGCGGGAGGGCGATGGGAAGCACGGCCGACAATCTACCGCGCGTGCGCGAGGCACTCCTCACCGGTGCCACCAGGCGGACCACGCCCGCGGGCGTGGGGCCCGGCCCCGCGCGGCGCAGCCCGGGGGAGGCGCGCGGGGCCGGGGTCCTCAGCCGGCGGCGACCCGCTCGGGCAGTGCACGCCGGCGGCGCAGGTGGGACGCGGCCTCCTCCTGGCGCTCACGCTCGGCGCCCGAGGCGATCGGGGCACGCAGGTGGGCGTCGGTGTAGCCGAACGCGTCGACGAGGTCGACGGCGTGCGGCCGCAGCCGGGTGAGGAGGCGGTTGATGTAGCCGGTGACCACCCGGGCCCGCTGCGCGGTGAGCCGCCCGTTGATGAGGTACCAGGCGAGGTTGCGCTCGATGCGCTCCAGGCCGTAGAGGTCGCGCAGCCAGGTGAGCACCTCGCGGGTCGTGCCCTCGGGCACCGTGGGCAGCGCGGCGGTGAACGCCTCCCACAGGAGCAGCTCGGCGTGCGCCTTCGCGGTGGCGATGAGCTCGTCCTGGTGGGCGTTGAAGACCTCCGTCGCCTCCTCCGGCGAGGCGTCCTTGACCTCGCGCAGGGCTCCGGCGATGGCGGCGACCATCGTCTCGACGCGGTCCTCGAGCAGCTCGCGCTGCACGTCGGGGTCGCGCAGGTGGCCGGCGGAGCGGGCGGCGGACCCGGAGTCGACGACGGACTGCGCGGCGCGGCGCAGCGGGGTGCGGTGCAGCGCGAGGTCCCCGGCGCGGGCGGCGACGAACCGGGCGGCGCCGGCGACGTCGATCTTGCCCATCGCCTTGCCGTAGTCGGTGAGCAGCCGCTTGCCGACGAGCTGGAGCAGGACGTTGTTGTCCCCCTCGAAGGTCGTGTAGACGTCGAAGTCCTGGCGCCAGGTGACGAGTCGGTTCTCGGCCATGAACCCGGCCCCGCCGCACGCCTCACGGCTCTCCTGGAGCGTCTCCATGGCGAGCCACGTCGTCGTCGGCTTGAGCGCGGCGGCGAGGGTCTCGAGGTCCTGGCGCGACTCGTCGTCGTCGTGCTCGCCGCTGAAGACCTCGTGGAAGCGCTGGAGCAGGCCGAGCTGGGCGAACCCGGCGGCGTACGTGCGGGCGACGAGCGGCAGGAGACGGCGCTGGTGGCGCTGGTAGTCCAGCAGCGTGACCTCGCGGTTCTCGTCGGCGCCGGTGAACTGGCGGCGCTCGTCGCCGTAGCGCACTGCGATGGACAGCGCGGCCTTGCTCACCCCGACGGCCGCACCGCCGAGGGACACCCGGCCCTGGACGAGGGTGCCGAGCATGGTGAAGAAGCGGCGGCCCTTGCTCGCGATCGGGGAGGAGTAGGTGCCGTCGGGCGCGACGTCGCCGTAGCGGCGCAGGAGGTTCTCCCGCGGCACGCGCACGTGGTCGAACCACAGCTGGCCGTTGTCGATGCCGTTGAGCCCGCCCTTGGGGCCGTCGTCGCGGCCACCGATGCCGGGCAGGAAGCGCAGCTCGCCGTCCTCGCCGCGCTCGCGGAGGGGCACGTACAGGGCGTGGACTCCGTGGTTGCGTCCCTTGGTGACGAGCTGGGCGAAGACGACGGCGGCCAGCCCGTGCAGCGCCGCGTTGCCGATGTACTCCTTCCTCGCCGCGGCGAACGGGGTGTGGAGGACGAACTCCTCGGTCTGCGGGTCGTAGGTGGCGGTCGTCGCGATCGAGGCGACGTCCGAGCCGTGGCCGACCTCGGTCATCGCGAAGCAGCCGGGCACCTCCAGGCTCATGATCCCCGGGAGCCAGCGCGCGTGCTGCTCGGGCACGCCGAGGTGCTGGACGGCGGAGCCGAACAGCCCCCACTGCACCCCGCCCTTGATCTGGATGGACGGGTCGCCGAGGAAGAGCTCCTCGAACCCGGCGAGGTTGCCGCCCGGGTCTCCCCCGCCGCCGACCTCGCGGGGGAAGCCGCGCAGCACGTCGCCGCGGTCGAGGATCAGGTGGAGCTGCTCGAGGACGCGGGCACGGTGCTCGGCGACCGACTGGTCGGGCAGCCGGTGGAACGCGGGGTCGAGCGCGAGGTCGCGGCTGGCGCGGCGCCGCTCGCGCCAGCGCCCGTCGATGAGGTCGGCGACGGCGCGGACGTCGAGCTCCCCCTCGGCGCTGTCGGGAGAGCCGGCGCTCACGCCGAGCACCGGCGCGCTGGGCGGGGTCGCGACGGCGGCGCCGACGGGGGCGTCGACGTCGGGCATGAGGGGGCGGGCGGACCGCTCGCGGACGACGGCGTCGTCCTCGGCGGGGGTGGTGGCGGTCATGTGTGGTCTCCGATCGCGTCGTCGGGTCGGGTGGTGGTCGTGCGGGCACGGCGGGCGACGCCGGCCGCCCCCGTCCAGAGCCAGTCGGTGATGCGGGCGCCGAGGGCGGCGCGGTCCATCGCGGCGATCTCGTCCTCGGTGCCGCGGTCGGCCGCGCCCTGCGGCTCGGGTGCCGCCGCGCCGGCGCGGGCGGCGATCCAGCGCTCGGCGACGCTGCGGACGTGACCGACGACGCCGGCCGCCCACAGGGCGGCGAGCGCCTGGTCGGTGGCGCTGCGCGCGCCGCCGTGGCGCAGCACGGGCAGGAGCGCCTCGGCGACGATGTCCTCGATCTCCGCGACGAACCCGCGCAGGGCGCCGGCCGTGGCGGCGGCCCCGGGCTGGGTGACGAAGGCGTAGACCGAGGCGGAGGACTCGACGATGCCGAGGTAGACGTCGACCATCGCGGCGATCCGGTCGCGCGGGCGGGTGACGCGCTCGCTCACCTCGCCGAGCGCGGCGCGCAGCTCGTCGATGACGGCGTCCCCGACGGCGCCCTGCAGGCCGGACTTGTCGGTGAAGTAGCGGTAGATGATCGACTTCGAGGTGCCGATCTCGGCGGCGAGGTCGTCCATCGACAGGTCCGGGCCGCGGTGGTGCACGGCGCGGCGCGCAGCGCGCACGAGCTCGGCCCGCCGCGAGCTGCGGTGGGCGGCCCAGCGCGCGTCGCGCCCGTCGACGCGGACGTCCTCCCCATCATCGGGTGTGCTCGGCATCACGAAACCGACAGTATCAGGTACTCTCGGTTTCACGATGGACAAGGGACTTCGGTCCCACCCGCAACGAGAAGGAACAACGACGTGACCTCATCTCCCCGCCCGGCGGTCGTCGTCGGCGCGAACCGCATCCCGTTCGCCCGCGCCGGCGGCCGGTACGCCTCCTCGTCGAACAAGGACATGCTCACCGCCGCCCTCGAGGGTCTCGTCGCCCGCTTCGGGCTGGCCGGGGAGCGTCTGGACGACGTGAGCGCCGGCGCCGTCCTCAAGCACTCCCGGGACTTCAACCTCGCCCGCGAGGTCGTCCTCGGCTCCTCCCTCGACCCGCACACCCCCGCCTTCGACGTCCAGCGCGCGTGCGCGACCGGGCTCGAGGCCGTCGTCGGGGTGAGCAACAAGATCGCCCTCGGCCAGGCCGAGGCCGGCATCGCCGGTGGCGTCGACTCCGCCTCCGACGCCCCCATCGTCGTCTCCGACCGGCTGCGCTCCGCGATCCTGCGCGCCTCCCGCGCCAAGACCCTGCCCGAGCGGCTCAAGGCGATCTCCGCGATCCGCCCGCGCGACCTCGCGCCGGTGGCCCCGGACACCGCCGAGCCGCGCACCGGGATGAGCATGGGCCAGCACCAGGCCGTCACCACCGAGCGGTGGGGCATCACCCGCGAGGCCCAGGACGCCCTCGCCCTCGCCTCCCACCAGAACCTCGCCGCCGCCTACGACCGCGGCTTCTTCGACGACCTCCTCACCCCCTACCGGGGCATCACGCGCGACGAGTTCCTCCGCCCGGACACCTCGCTGGACAAGCTCGGCAAGCTCCGCACCGCGTTCACCGCGCCGGGCAGCGACAACCCGACGATGACGGCCGGCAACTCCACGCCGCTGTCCGACGGCGCCTCCACCGTCCTGCTCGCCACCGAGGAGTGGGCCGGTGAGCGCGGGCTGCCGACCCTCGCCCGCGTCGTCGACTCCCAGACCGCCGCGGTCGACTTCACCAGCGGCGCCGAGGGCCTGCTCATGGGCGGCTGCTACGCCGTCCCGCGGCTGCTCGAGCGCCAGGGGCTCGCCCTGGAGGACTTCGACTTCGTCGAGATCCACGAGGCGTTCGCCGCCACCGTCCTCGCCACCCTCGCGGCGTGGAACGACGCCGAGTTCTGCCGCGAGCGCCTCGGGCGCGGCCCGCTCGGCACCGTCGCGCTGGAGCGGCTCAACGTCACCGGCTCCTCCCTCGCCGCCGGCCACCCGTTCGGGGCCACCGGCGGACGCATCGTCGGCACGCTCGCCAAGCTCCTCGCCGAGAAGAAGGCCGCGACCGGCGCCCCCGTCCGCGGCCTCATCTCCGTGTGCGCCGCCGGCGGGCAGGCCACCGCGATGATCCTGGAGGCGTGATGAGCGACAAGTACCTCGACCTCGTGTCCCGCGGCTGGGGCAGGTCGGCCGCGAAGAAGCTCGGTCTGCCCCAGCCGGCGCGGCTGCGGCGCACCGACGCCGCCCGGGTCGACCAGCCGCTCGTCCCCGGCCCCGTCCTCGTGCTCGACGACGGCGTCTCGACGGCGGCGTCCGACACCGTCGCCGAGACGCTCCTCGGCTGGGAGCTCGACGTGCGCCGCGACCCCGACGAGCTCGGCAAGGGCAAGCGCTGGGGCGCCGTCGTCCTCGTCCTCACCGGGGCGACCTCCCCGGCCGACCTGGGCGAGCCCGCCCTCGCCCTCGGCGGCGTGCTGCGCCGCCTGGCGCCCGGGGCGCGCGTCGTCACCGTCTCGCGCCGCGCCGCCGACGCGACCGAGCCGGCCGTCGTCGCCGCGCGGCTCGGGGTCGACGGGTTCCTCCGCTCGCTGGCCAAGGAGCTGCGCGCCGGAGCCACCGCCAACGGCATCGTCCTGGCCGACGGCGTCCCCCTGGACGCCCCCTCGGCGCTCGGCACGCTGCGCTTCTTCCTCTCCGCCCGCTCGGCGTTCGTCGACGGCCAGCTCCTCGAGGTCGGCTCCGCCGACGGCGAGGTCCCGGCCGACTGGACCCGTCCCCTCGCCGGGACGGTCGCCGTCGTCACGGGCGCGGCCCGCGGGATCGGCGCGGCGGTCGTCCGCGTCCTGGCCCGCGACGGCGCGCGCGTCGTCGGGGTCGACGTCCCCGCGGCGGGCGACTCCCTGAGCCAGGTGATGAACGAGGTGCGCGGCAGCGCCCTGCAGCTCGACATCACCGCCCCGGACGCCGCCGAGCGGATCCTCGAGCACGTCGCCGACCGCTACGGCCGCCTCGACGTCGTCGTCCACAACGCCGGGATCCTGCGCGACAAGCTGCTCGCGAACATGTCCGAGGACAAGTGGAAGGACCTGCTCGCCGTCAACATCCTCGCCCCGCTGCGGATGAACGAGACGTTCGCCGGCCAGCTCGGCACGGGCGGGCGGATCATCTCCCTCGCCTCGACGTCGGGCATCGCCGGCAACCGCGGCCAGACGAACTACGCTACGGCCAAGGCGGGCATCATCGGCATGACGCGGGCGCTCGCGCCCGTGGTCGCGCGGAGCGGAGCCACCGCCAACGCCGTCGCCCCCGGGTTCATCGAGACGGACATGACCGCCCGGATCCCGGCCGTGCCGCGCGAGGTCGCCCGCCGGGCGAACTCGCTTCAGCAGGGCGGGCGACCGGTCGACGTCGCCGAGGCCATCGCCTTCCTCGCCTCGCCGCAGGCCGGGGGCGTCAACGGTCAGACGCTGCGGGTGTGCGGCCAGAACCTGGTGGGCCAGTGATGCGCGAGCACCGCCTCGACACCGTCCCGAGCCTCGGCTCGCTCTACACGAAGGCGCTGGCCGCCAGCGCGCGGGCGCAGCTGAGCCGGCGCCAGGGCTCCGGCCGACTGCCCGAGGTGGCCTACGTCGCCGACGGCCTCGGCGCCGACCCCGCGACGCTGTCGGCCTACCAGCACCTGCTCGGCGAGGCCGGGACGGACGAGCTGCCCGCCGGCTACGTCCACGTCCTCGCCTTCCCGCTGGCGATGGCGCTCATGGTGCGGCCCGACTTCCCGCTCCCCGTGCTCGGCATGGTGCACACCGCCAACCTCGTCGAGCAGCACCGCCCGGTCCTCCTCGGTGAGGAGCTGAGCGCGCGGGCGTGGGCGCAGTCCCCCCGGGCGCACCGCAAGGGCACGCTCGTCGACCTGCGCGTCGACGTCCGCTCCGGGGAGGAGCTCGTGTGGGAGGGCACCTCCACCTACCTCGCGCGCGGCACGCGGCTGCCCGGCGCGGTGGCCGACTCCCCCGCCTCCTCCCCGGAGGAGCGGGCCGGGTCGGCTGGCGACGTCATCGCCCTGTGGTCCCTGGGCGCGGCCACGGGCACGCGGTACGCGGAGGTCTCCGGGGACCGCAACCCCATCCACGTCTCGCGGCTGGGGGCCAGGGCCTTCGGCTTCCCCCGGCCGATCGCCCACGGGATGTACACCGCCTCCCGCGCGCTGGCCCAGCTCGCCCGCTTCCGTGGCGACGCGTTCACGTGGGACGTCGAGTTCGCCAAGCCCGTCCTGCTCCCGGGCCGGGTGGCCCTGGCGGTCGACGCCTCCGGGGAGTCCGTCCGGTACACCGGGCGCCACCCGAGGTCGGGCAAGGTCCATCTCACCGGGACGCTCACGCCCCGGGTGTGACACCGGGCCGGGGACCCCGCTCGCGCGGCGTCCCCGGCCACGTCACGAGATCGTCCGGATGCTCCGGCGGTGGCCCGCGCCCACCGCGAGCGCGGCGCCGATGCCGATGAGCACGGCCCCGGCCCAGCCGAGCGGGGAGACGGCCTCGCCGAAGAGGACCGTCCCGAGGAGGAGCGCGACGACGACCTCCCAGTAGGACAGCGCGGACAGCTCGACGGCGCGCAGGTTCTTCCCGGCGACGACGAGCAGGCCGAGCGCGAGCAGGCCGCAGACGAGGAAGAAGCCGGCCGCCCACGCCCAGTGCTGCGCCGTCATGCCGGACAGGTCGGGACGGGTGAGGGCGACCATGCCCGCCGTCGCGAGCGCGCCGAAGGCGAAGTTCCAGAAGCTGCGGACGTCGGAGGGCATGTCCGAGCGGTAGCGGTAGGTGAGCAGCGCGGCACCGTAGAGAACGCCGGACAGGACGGCGAGGACGTCGCCGCGCAGCGCGTCACCCGCCGGCGGGCCCGTCTCGAGCAGCCCTGCGGCGAGCACCATCCCTGCCGCGCTCACGAGCACCGAGACGAGCTCGGCTCCCGTGGTGCGCTCCTTGAGCAGGACGCGGGCGAGGACGGTGGCGACGAGCGGGCCGAGGTAGTGCAGCGCGACGGCCCGGCCGAGGTCGGTGAGGACGGCCGCCGAGAGGTAGGTCGCGAGCGAGAGGCCGAGGAAGACCCCGCCGAGGACCACCGACCACGACAGCCGCGTGCGCCGCAGGACGCCGAGCCGCCGGCCCGCGGCGAGGAACGCGAGCATCCCGACCGCGCCCACGGCCATCCGCCCGAGCGTCAGCGCCTCGCCGACGACGGCGCCCGGCGGGGAGGACAGCCGGCCGAACACTCCCGCGAGGCCCATCGCGGTCGCCGAGGCGAGGATCGCGAGCACCCCGGCCCGGTGACGCATCCGGGGCACGGCTCGGACGGCGGACGCCTGAGCGGTGGTGGGCACGAGGACGTCCTGGGACACGGCCATGGGAACTCCGGGGTCGACTGAGCGGGGGTCGTTCCCCGCTCTGTCGTGGGACCTGAGAGCTTCCGCGGGCGAGCCCGCTTGCACCGTGGGTGAGCCCTCGTCGGGCTGCTTTCCAGAGGAGCCTCGCCGTGGCGGTCTGGGGGCCTGAGAGATTCCCGGGGAGGTTGCTCCTTCGGCGCCCGCTGTGCGCGGGACTCTCCCGCCGCGGTTCGGTGGCGTGTTCGGTTGTCCCCCCATCCTGGCACACACCCGGCAGCGCCCCCGGCGGGCCGCGCTCTTGCCCCGGCACCCGCGCAGGGCCAGGATCGAGGCCGGGGGGTGGCCGTGACAGATCACGTGGTCGAGGCGTTGCCGGGCATCTTCCGGCTCATCGACCTCGTCGGTGTGCTGCTCAACGGCGTGCTCGGCGGGATCATCGCCCGCCGCAAGCGGTTCGACCTCGTCGGTTTCGCCATCCTCGCGATCACCTCCGCGCTCGGCGGCGGCATGCTGCGCGACATCATGCTCCAGGCCGGCCCGCCGGTCGCGCTCACCGACCCGCTCTACCTCGCCACCGCGCTGCTCGGCGCCGTCGTCGCCTTCCTCCTGCCGCTGGGGGGACGGTGGTGGACCCGGCTCTACGTCGTCGGGGACGCGCTCGTCCTCGGGTGCTGGGCGGCGACGGGGGCGACGAAGGCGCTGTCCGAGGGGCTCGGCCTGCTGCCCGCGGTCCTCCTCGGGGTGATGACGGCGGTGGGCGGCGGGATGATCCGCGACGTCGTCGTCGGCGACGTCCCGACGATCTTCGGGGGGAACACCCTCTACGCGACGTCGGCCGTGTTCGCGAGCCTGGCGGCGATCGGGCTGGCCGACGTGGGTCAGAACACCGTCGGGATGCTCGTCGCGATCATCGTGGGGGCGGGGCTGAGCATCGCTGCCCGCTGGCGGGGCTGGCGGCTGCCCGACGCGAGCTCGGTGCGGCTGGGGTCGTGGTGGTCGATCACGCGGCGGGACGGGAGGGGGGAGGCGCAGAAACGGGTGGACCGGTGGTGGCAGCGCCGGCTCCGGCGCTGACTGTCCACAGGTTCCGACCGACTCCTGTGTGTATGTGCACAACCCTGTGGACAGGCACTGTGGACAACGTGGAAGGAGAACATCGTGCGAGTAGCGGTACCACGAGAGGTCATGGACTCCGAGGGGCGGGTCGCGATCACGCCGCCGGGGGTCGACGAGCTCGTCCGACACGGCCACGAGGTCGCCGTCGAGCGCGCCGCGGGCCTCTCCGCGTCGATCACCGACGCCGACTTCGCGGCAGCCGGCGCCACCGTCCTGCCCGACGCCGCCGAGGTCTGGGACTTCGGCGAGCTCGTCCTCAAGGTCAAGGAGCCGGTTCCCGAGGAGTACGGGCGGCTCCGTGCCGGGCAGACCCTGTTCACCTACCTCCACCTCGCCGCCGACCGGCCGCTCACCGAGGAGCTCCTGCGCCGCCGGGTGACCGCCGTCGCCTACGAGACGGTCGAGCTGCCCGGCCGCACCCTGCCCCTGCTCGCGCCGATGAGCGAGATCGCCGGGCGCCTCGCACCGCAGGTCGGGGCGCACACGCTGATGAGCGCCCAGGGCGGGCGCGGGGTGCTCCTCGGCGGGGTGCCCGGGGTCTACCCGGCTCGCGTCGTCGTCATCGGGGCGGGGGTCTCCGGGCTCAACGCCGCCACCATGGCCGTGGGGATGCACGCCGACGTCGTCCTCCTCGACCGTGACGTCGAGCGGCTGCGCCTGGCCGACCAGCTCTTCGGCGGCCGCTGCCGCACCGTCATGTCCAACGCCTACGAGATCGAGCGTGCCGTCACCGCGGCCGACCTCGTCATCGGGGCCGTCCTCCTGCCGGGCGCGCGCACGCCCCGGCTCGTCACCAACGAGCAGGTCGCGCGGATGAGGCCGGGCTCCGTCGTCGTCGACGTCTCGGTGGACCAGGGCGGGTGCTTCGAGGACTCACGTCCGACGACGCACTCCGAGCCCACCTACCGGGTCCACGACACCTTGTTCTACTGCGTGGCCAACATGCCCGGCGCGGTGTCCCACACCTCGACGTATGCGCTGACCAACGCCACCGTGCCCTACGCCCTCGCGCTCGCCGGCGGGTGGCGCGAGGCGATGCGCGCCGACCGGTCGCTGGCCCTGGGCCTGGCGACCCACGACGGCGCGCTCGTCTCCGGCCCCGTGGCCGAGGCGCACGGGCTGCACCACACCCCGCTCGAGGAGGTCCTCGGTCAGGGGTCGTGACGGGGAGGGGTCAGACCGCGACGAGGACGCCGAGGACCGAGGCGAAGATCGCCAGGCCGTCGGTGCCGGTACCGGAGTCGGGGCCGAAGCCCGGCTCGACGGCGTGCTCAGGGTGCGGCATGAGCCCGACGACGTTCCCGGCGGCGTTGGTGATGCCGGCGATGTCGCGCAGCGAGCCGTTGGGGTTGATGCCCTCGTAACGGAAGACGACGCGGCCCTCGCCCTCGAGCTCGTCCAGGGTGCGCTCGTCGGCGACGAAGCCGCCCTCGCCGTTCTTCAGCGGGATGGTGATCCTCTGCCCGGCGGTGTACCCGGTGGTCCACGCGGTGTCGTTGTTCTCCACGCGCAGCTGCTGGTCGCGGCAGACGAACCGCTGGTGGTCGTTGCGGATGAGCGCGCCGGGCAGCAGGTGTGCCTCGCACAGGATCTGGAAGCCGTTGCAGATGCCGAGGACGGGCAGCCCGCGCTGGGCGCCCTCGACGACGGCGGACATCACCGGCGCGAAGCGGGCGATCGCCCCCGCGCGCAGGTAGTCGCCGTAGGAGAAGCCACCCGGCAGGACGACGGCGTCGACCCCCTTGAGGTCCTCGTCGCCGTGCCACAGGAGCACGGGCTCGGCGCCGGCCAGACGCACGGCGCGCTGGGCGTCGCGGTCGTCCAGGGAGCCGGGGAAGGTCACGACACCGATCCGGGCGCCCTCGGGGCGCGGCTGCCGCTCGGGGACGTCCAGGCGGTGCATCAGCTCTCCCCGTCGACCGCGGTCACCCGGACGACGTCCTCGATGACCGGGTTGGACAGCAGCGTCTCGGCGGCCCGGCGGGCCTGCTCGAGCGCGGCGTCGTCGACCTCCCCCTCGACCTCGAGCTCGAAGCGCTTGCCCTGCCGCACCGAGGTGAACCCCGTGAGGCCGAGCCGGGGCAGGGCCCCCGCGACGGCCTTCCCCTGGGGGTCGAGGATCTCGGGCTTCGGCATGACCTCGACGACGATTCGTCCCATGATTGCTCCTGCTCGGGGGATGCGGACCGCGGCCGATCTTACCCGCGACGCGGTGTGGTGCCCGGTCCTGCGCGGACGGTGGACAGGCGGTCAGCCGACGAGCCGCTCGGCCGCCTCCCGGTAGCGGTCGGCGGTGCGCTCGACGACGTCCCGCGGGAGCGGGGGCGGCGGGGAGGTGCGGTCCCAGCCCGCCTCCGGGGAGGTGAGCCAGTCGCGGACGAACTGCTTGTCGAAGCTCGGCTGGACGCGGCCCGGCGCGTAGCCGTCGGCCGGCCAGAACCGCGAGGAGTCCGGGGTGAGGACCTCGTCGCCGAGCACCACCCGCCCGTCGGGGCCGAGCCCGAACTCGAGCTTGGTGTCCGCGACGATGATGCCCCTGCGGGCCGCGACCTCGGCCGCCCGGGCGTAGATCCCCAGGGTGAGGTCGCGCAGCTCGGCGGCGCGCCCGGCGCCCAGGGTCTCGGCGACGACGTCGAAGGAGACGTTCTCGTCGTGCTCGCCGAGCTCGGCCTTGCGGGCCGGGGTGAAGATCGGCTCGGGCAGCCGGGAGGCCTCGACGAGGCCGGCGGGCAGGCTCACCCCGCAGACCGCCTGGTTCTCGCGGTACTCCACGAGGCCCGAGCCGGTGAGGTAGCCGCGGGCGACGCACTCGACGGGGAACATCTCCAGCCGGCGGCAGACCATCGCCCGCCCCGCCACGGCCGCCGGCACGTCGAGGGAGACCACGTGGCCCGGGACGAGGTCGGCGAGCTGGTCGAACCACCACAGGCTCAGCCGGGTGAGGACCTCGCCCTTGCCGGGGATGAGCGTCGGCAGGACGTGGTCGTAGGCACTGATCCGGTCCGAGGCGACGACGAGGACGACGTCGCCGGCCGGGTGGGGCGCCGCCGGCCGGTACAGGTCGCGGACCTTGCCCGAGTAGACGTGCTCCCAGCCGGGCAGCTGCGGCGCGGTCGTCACGGCGCGACCGCGGCGATGTCGGTGCGGTGCTGGGACCCGGCGAGGGAGATCCGGGCGACACCGGCGTAGGCGCGCTCCCGCGCCTCCTCCTGGTCGGCTCCCACACCGACGACCGACAGCACCCGCCCGCCGGCGCTCACGAGGGCGCCCTCGTCGTCGGTGGCCGTCCCGGCCTGCAGGACGTGGACGCCGGGCAGCTCCTCTGCCGCGGCGATCCCCTCGACGACGTCGCCGGAGCGGCTCGACGCGGGGTAGCCCGCGGAGGCGAGGACGACCGTGACGGCGGCCTTGTCGTGCCACGTCGGCGGCGGGACGTCGGCGAGGATCCCGGTGGCAGCCGCGTGGAGCAGCTGGGCGAGGGAGGACTTGAGCCGGGCGAGGACGACCTGGGTCTCCGGGTCGCCGAAGCGGGCGTTGAACTCCACGACCCGCAGGCCCCGGGAGGTGAGGGCGAGCCCCACGTACAGGACACCGACGAACGGGGTGCCGCGCCGTGCCATCTCGGCGACGACCGGCCGCGCGACGCGCTCCATCACCTGCTCGACGAGGTCCTCCGGGGCCCACGGCAGCGGGCTGTAGGCGCCCATGCCGCCGGTGTTCGGGCCGGAGTCGCCGTCGCCGAGGCGCTTGAAGTCCTGCGCCGGGGCGAGGGGCACGGCGTCGGCACCGTCGCAGACGCAGAAGAGGGAGACCTCCGGGCCGTCGAGGAACTCCTCGACGACGACCGCAGGGCGGTCCCCGCCGGGGGTCACGGACCGCGACAGGCAGGCGCGCGCGTGGGCCATCGCCTCGTCCAGGTCCTCGGTGACGACGACGCCCTTGCCGGCAGCCAGGCCGTCGTCCTTGACGACGTACGGGGCACCGAAGGCGTCCAGCGCCCGCGCGACCTCCTCGGGCGTGGTGCACACGTAGGCCATCGCCGTCGGGACGCCGGCGCTGGCCATGACCTCCTTGGCGAAGGCCTTGGAGCCCTCGAGGCGGGCGGCCTCGGCACCCGGGCCGAAGCACGGGATGCCGACGGCCCGCACCGCGTCGGCGACGCCGACGACGAGCGGTGCCTCGGGCCCGACGACGACGAGGTCGGCGCCCTGCTCGACGGCGAGCGCCGCGACGGCGCCCGGGTCGAGCGGGTCGACCGGCAGGTTGGTCGCGATCTGCGCCGTCCCGGGGTTCCCGGGGGCGACGAGGACCTCGTGGGACGTGGGGTCGGACGTGAGGGCACGGGCGATGGCGTGCTCGCGCGCACCGGAGCCGACGACGAGGATCTTCACGTCACACCACCCTACCGACCTCGAGCGCGTCGCCGTGGCGCGTCCAGGACCCAGACGGGCACGGGGAGAAGTCCCCCTCGTCTACGAGAGTCGCCGAAGGCCTCGGGCGATAAAGTCTCCGGTATGACAACTCACGCCAGCATGACCGGCCCGAGCCGCGCCCGACGTGGCCTCACGGCCCTCGTCCTCCTGCCTCTGCTGCTCGTGCTGGCCGGATGCTTCCGGCTCGACATGGGCCTGACCATCAACGAGGACGACACCCTCGACGTCAGCATGGAGGTCGCCGACCTCTCCGGCATGGCCACGCGCGACGACCTCGACTGCGCCGACCTCGAGTCCGAGATCACCGACGCGCCCGCCGACGTCGAGTTCACCGTCGAGGAGATCGAGGACGAGGACGGGAACCTCGGCTGCCGCATGGTCGCCACCGGCGCCCCCATCGACTCGATGACCGGCGACGGCATGAGCATCGAGAAGGTCGACGACACCTACGTCTTCACCTTCGAGGGTGACGAGACCGGCATGGACACCGGCAGCATGGAGGACATGCCGGCGGGCATGGAGCCCGAGGTGAGCATCTCCGTGACGTTCCCCGGCGAGGTCATCGAGGCCGACGGCGAGATCGACGGCAACACCGTGACGTGGAGCGGCATCGAGGCCTTCACCGCCGGCGGGTCCGCGACCGGCGAGGCGACCGGCTCCGGCTCCTCCGCGGGCGGCGTGGACACCTGGGTCTGGGTGGTCCTCGGCGTCGTCGCGCTCGGCGCGATCGCCGCGCTCGTCATCCTCATCACCAAGAAGAGCCGCGGCAGCCGTCCCGCTGCCGGCGCCGCGCCCTACGGCGGCCCGGCCTCCCCGTACAGCCAGGGCCAGCCCGGCCAGGTCCCGAACGAGCCCGGCCCCGGCTTCCCCGCGCAGGCCGGTGCCTCCCAGCCGCAGGGCGGCTTCGGGCCCTCGCACCAGGTCCCCGCGGACCCGGGCCCCGGTTACCCCGGTGACCAGAACCCCCCGGCGACCGACCCGGCGACGACGGCGCTCACCGACACCCCGGTCGACCGCCCGGAGGGCTCGCCCTTCTCCCCGCCGCCCGCCCCGCCGGCCCAGCCCGGCAGCGAGGACGAGCAGCGCTGACCCGCACCACATGAGGAGGCCCCGCCGTGCATCGCACGGCGGGGCCTCTTCATGTCCGGGGCCGGTCGGGCTCCCGGCGGGTGGTTCTCAGTCGAGCAGCGAGTGGCGCACGACGGTCGCCTCGCGGTCCGGCCCGACGCCGACCGAGGAGATCCGGGCTCCGGACATCTCCTCGAGCGCGAGGACGTAGCGCTGGGCGGCCGGCGGCAGGTCGCCGAACTCGCGGGCGCCGCCGATGTCCTCGCTCCAGCCCTCGAGCTCCTCGTACACCGGGCGGGCGTGGTGGAAGTCGCTCTGGTTCGGGGGCATCTCGTCCATCCGGCGGCCGTCGACCTCGTAGGCCACGCAGACCGGGATGCGCTCCAGGCCGGTGAGGACGTCGAGCTTGGTGAGGACGAAGTCGGTCATCCCGTTGACCCGGGCCGCGTAGCGGGCGACGACGGCGTCGTACCAGCCGCACCGGCGCGGGCGTCCCGTCGTCGTGCCGTACTCCCCGCCGACCGAGCGCAGCCGCTCGCCGGACTCGTCGTGCAGCTCGGTCGGGAACGGCCCTTCGCCCACGCGGGTGGTGTAGGCCTTGACGACGCCGACGACCCGGTCGATGCGGGTCGGGCCCACGCCGCTGCCCGTGCACGCGCCACCCGCCGTCGCCGAGGAGGAGGTGACGAACGGGTAGGTGCCGTGGTCGACGTCGAGCATGGCCGCCTGGCCCGCCTCGAAGACGACCGTGCGGCCCTCGTCGAGGGCGCGGTTGAGCACGAGGGAGGTGTCGGCGACCATCGGGCGCAGCCGCTCGGCGAACCCGAGCAGCTCCTCGGTGATCTCGTCGACCTCGACGGACCGGCGGTTGTAGACCTTGACCAGGAGCTGGTTCTTCTGGACGAGGGCGCCCTCGACCTTCTGCCGCAGGATGCCCTCGTCGAACAGGTCCTGGATGCGGATGCCGACACGCGCCATCTTGTCGGCGTACGTCGGGCCGATGCCCCGGCCGGTCGTGCCGATCTGGCGCTTGCCGAGGAAGCGCTCGGTGACCTTGTCGAGGGTGCGGTTGTAGGACGGGATGACGTGGGCGGAGGAGGAGACGAGCAGGCGGGAGACGTCCACGCCCCGTGCGGAGAGCCCGTCGAGCTCGGCGAAGAGCACCTCGAGGTCCACGACGACACCGTTGCCGATGACGGGGGTGCAGCCCGGGGTGAGGATGCCGGAGGGCAGCAGGTGCAGGGCGTACTTCTCGTCCCCGACGACGACGGTGTGCCCCGCGTTGTTGCCGCCGTTGAACTTGACGACGTAGTCGACCTCGGAGCTCAGCTGGTCGGTGGCCTTCCCCTTGCCCTCGTCGCCCCACTGGGCTCCGACGACGACGACGGCTGGCATGTTCGATCCTCTCGCTTCACGGCAGGGTCGATCGACCCCCGGTTCAGGCTACCGAACGTCGTCCGCCTCACGGCGGTTCGGTGTGCATCGGGGTCGGCCGGGTCATACTCTTGTTGTCGACACCACAGCGGGCCGACCGTCGCGCGCCTCCACAGAGCCGACGGTCAGAGGGAGCAGCATGATCGAGATCGCGGCGTCAGCGACCACGACGACCGTGACCGTCACCGGGGACCTCGACCTCGCCGAGAGGGCGCAGTTCCCCGAGGTCACCGCACGGGTGAGTGGCCTGCGACGTCAGCTCCTCGTCATCGACATGTGCGAGGTGACGTTCCTCGACTCCACCGGTGCCGCGTTCCTCATCGCGCTGGCCGACGCCGCGATCAAGCGCGGCGGCGCCGCCGTGCTGCGCGGCGCCGACGACCGTGAGCTGTTCGTCCTGGAGATCTGCGGCGCGCTCGGCAACTTCCGCATCGACGCCGACCACCGCTGCGAGCAGCGCGCCTCCTGACGCACCCGCACCACCCACTCCCCCCCCC